>NZ_JBHTSL010000074.1:0-25449 GCF_042795115.1 Arthrobacter sp. NPDC056493
GGGCCAGGCCCCGTGCCGGCGGCGCCGGCACAACCAGCCCCGGGCATCGAGGGGCCCGCCCTCGAGGTCAGCGGACGTGACTTCCCCACCAACCGCGGCGGCCTGTGCCGCAAGGGGTGGACGTCGGCATCGCTCCTGCAGCACCCCGGACGCGTCACCGAGCCCATGTTCAAGGGGCCCGACGGCGTCTTCCGCCCCATCTCCTGGGACGAGGCACTGGGCCGCGTCACCTCAGCCGTCAAGGACGCACGCGCCAGGTACGGTGCGGACTCCGTCGGCGTCTTCGGCGGCGGCGGCCTCACCAACGAAAAGGCCTACCAGCTGGGCAAGTTCGCCCGCCTCGCGCTGGGCACCTCGCGGATCGACTACAACGGCCGGTTCTGCATGTCGTCCGCGGCTGCCGCAGGCATGCGGGCTTTCGGCCTGGACCGCGGGCTGCCCTTCCCGCTTGAGGCGCTGGATACGGCCAGCACCATCCTGATGCTCGGCTCCAACGTCGCCGAGACCATGCCGCCGTTCGTCCAGCACCTGCAGGGCGTCCGCGACGCCGGCGGCCTCATCGTGGTGGATCCGCGGCGTTCCGCCACGGCCGCGTTCACCTCCGACGGCGGCGGCCTCCACCTGCAGGCCCTTCCGGGCACCGACCTCACGCTCCTGCTGGGTATTTCCCACGTGGTGATCCATGAGGGCCTCCTCGACGCCGACTACATCCAGGCGCGCACCGGCGGCTTCGACGCCGTGGTCCGGTCCGTCAACGCCTACTGGCCGGAGCGGGTCCAGTCCATCACCGGCGTTCCCGCCGAGCTCATCCGCGAGACGGCCCGGCGGCTGGCCAGCGGCGCCCGCCAGGGCGGCAGCTACATCCTCACCGGCCGCGGCGTGGAGCAGCACGTGGACGGTACCGACACCGCCACGGCAGCCATCAACCTCAGCCTCCTGCTGGGCCTGCCCGGCAGCACCCGCAGCGGCTACGGCACGCTCACGGGCCAGGGCAACGGCCAGGGCGGCCGCGAGCACGGCCAGAAGGCCGACCAGCTGCCCGGCTACCGCAAGATCACCGACCCCGCTGCCCGCGCCCACATGGCAAAGGTCTGGAACGTTCCCGAGTCGCTCATCCCGGGCCCCGGCCTGCCGGCCGTGCAGCTGCTCAAATCACTGGGACAGCCCGACGGCGTCCGGTGCCTTTTTGTGCACGCCTCCAACATCGCGGTCGCCTCGCCGGACGCCAACGCCGTCATCCGCGGGCTCCGCAGCCTGGACTTCCTGGTGGTCTGCGACTTCTTCATGTCCGAGACCGCGGCCGAGGCCGACCTCGTTCTGCCGGTCCTTCAGTGGGCCGAGGAGGAAGGCACGCTGACCAACCTCGAAGGCCGCGTCCTCCGCCGCCGCCAGGCGATCCAGCCGCCCGCCGGCGCCCGCAGCGAGCTGTGGATCATGGCCCGGCTGGCCGAGGCCCTGGACGCACCGTCCACCTACAGCGACGATCCGGAGACGGTCTTCGAGGAACTGCGCCTGGCATCCGCCGGCGGCGCGGCGGACTACTCCGGCATCGACTACGCCATGCTGGACAGCGGCGCGGCCGCGTACTGGCCCTACCCCGCCGGCAGCACCGGAACGCCGCGCATGTTCCTGGACAGCTTTGCCCACGCCGACGGCAAGGCGGTCATGACCCCGGTGGCACCCCGCCGCCGTCGTACTCCGATGGCAAACCCCGATCCTGCCGCCAAGCCCATGACCCTCATCACCGGCCGCCTGCTGGAGCACTACCAGTCGGGCGCCCAGACGCGGCGGGTGGCCGAACTCCTGGCCTCGCAGCCCGAAGCCAGGATGCAGATCCATCCGGCGGCCGCCGCGGCCATGGGCATCACGGACGGCGCGGAGGTCTCGGTGGCGAATGAGCGCGGCGAAGTGGTCTGCCGGGCCGAGCTCAGCACCGGCATCCGCCCCGAAACCGTCTTCCTGCCGTTCCACTTTCCCGAACTGGAGAGCGCGAACCGGCTCACGGAAGCGGCCACGGATCCCATCTCGGGGATGCCCGAATTCAAGTTCAACAAAGTATGGGTCCGGCTGGCAGCGGCCACCCCGAGCACCAGTGTTCTTCAGACAGCGGAGGCCTCATGAGCGAGCAGATTGTTATTGTCGGATTCGGTCCGGTGGCGGCGCGGCTGGTCGACGAACTGCTGCCGGCACTGCGCGCCGGGCAGGTGGGGCTGACGGTCATCGGCCAGGAAACCGAGGCCGCGTACAACCGCGTGCTGGTGGCCGACCTGGGAGTTGGCCGCACCACGCCCGAGGCCCTGGCCCTCGCCGACGCCGCAGCACTGGTGGCCGACGGCGTGGACGTCAGGCTGGGCGTGAAGGTCCGGCGCGTGGACCGCGCACGGCAGTCCGTCATCCTCTCCGACGGCACCTCCGCCCACTATGACCGGCTGGTCTTTGCCACCGGTTCACGGCCCGTGGTCCCCAACCTCACCGGGCTGAACCCGGACCCTGCCGCTCCCGTCCTCCCGCCGGGTGTCACGGCACTCCGCGACCTCCGGGACGCCGAGGTGCTGCGCCAGGCAGTGGAAGGCCGCAAGCGCGTGGTGGTCCTGGGCGGCGGCGTGCTGGGGCTTGAGACCGCCCTCGCGGCCGCGGAGGAGGGCGCCACGGTCACCGTGGTTCACAACGGACCCCACCCGCTGGGCCGCAACATCGACCGCGGCGGCGGCGCCGTGCTGGCGGCGAGCCTGCGCAACTGCGGCGTCCGGGTGGCCGGCAACGCCCGTTCCACGGGCATTGAGCACAACGCGGCCGACGGCGGATTCTCGGCTTTGCTGCTCGACGACGGATCGGCGATCGACGGCGACCTGCTGGTCCTGTCCTGCGGCGTCCGCCCGCGCATTGAGCTCGCCGAAGGCTGCGGGCTCTCCACCGGGACAGGCATCCTGGTCGACCACCGGCTGCGCGCACACCACGAGCCGCATATCTTCGCCATCGGTGACTGCGCCGAGGTCCGCTGCCCGGATCCGGCCTGCATCGAGTGCCGCACCGCGCGGGGACCGTCCGGCCTGGTGGGACCCGGCTGGCGGCAGGCCGAATGGCTCGCCGAATACCTCCTGCTGCTGTCCGAGGGTGACGCGGAGGACGCCGACTCGCTGCCCCCGCTCCCCCAGGAAAAGCCCGGCGTCATCGTGCTGAAGGCCCGCGGCATGAACATGGCTGTGGCCGGGGACAACTCCGCGGATCCCTGGGATGAGGAAATCCTCACGGCCGGGGCCGTGAACGGCAGGCCGCGCCTGCAGATCGCACAGTGGGCGGACCCGGAACACGGGCGCTACGTGAAGATGACCACCCGCGGCGGAGTGCTGGAAGGACTGGTCACCGTGGGCATGCCGCGCACCGCAGGAGAGCTGGTGCAACTCTTCGAACGCGGCGCCGAACTGCCCGCAGACCGGTCCCTGCTCCTGCGCCTCGACGGACCCGACCAGCTCGCGTCGGCCGGCGCCTCCAGCGACCCCGAGAGCACGGTGTGCCGCTGCGCCGGCGTGAGCGGAGGCAAGATTGCCGACGCCGTCGCCGGCGGCTGCTCCACCGTGGCCGAGGTTTCCGCCGCCACCCGTGCGGGCACCGGCTGCGGCGGCTGCCACGAGGACATCAAGGGGCTGATCGAGAAGCACTTTCAGGGGGCTGCCGCCTGAGGCCGCTGCCGGGTGACCGGACCTGCCCTATGGAGCGGGCACCAGACGTGCCATACTACGGACACCGGCGGCAGTGACCGCCGGCCCGATCGGGGTTTGTCACGTGGAGGCCGAGGTGGAGCACTCCTGTCCAAGACATCTGCTGGTCGGCGCACTGGTGGTGACGGTTCTCCTCTTCTGCAGTTGCACCGCGCCGCCCAACACACCGGGAGTGTGCTTGACCCCCGGGCGCAGGTTGAGCCGGAACGGATCCTGATCCGGGCCGATGTCCGACGGTTGCCGCCAGGTGCTTACACCTGTCAGGGAAACGACGTCGTTCCCGTGACCGTCGAGCTGCAAGAACCCATAGGAAAACGCGAACTGGTCGATGCAGCGTGTCTGGAAGAACGCGCGGCGCGGACGTCATACTGTCTGGACGGCGGCGTGCGTTGGCCCTGCCAGGCCACCCCTGAGCTGCCGCGTCACACAAATCGGGCCTGCCGCCCGTGGCCGGTAGCATCGGGATCATGAATGCCGACGAAGACGACGACATCACCGAAGAACTGCTGGCCGATTCCGAAAAGCTCACCGGCCTGGGCCTCGAGCTTCTGGGCCTGGACCCGCACCCCGACGACATGACCGCCGAGCAGAGGCTCCAGTTCGACCCCGAGGATCTTGCCGAGATGGCCGCCGCCAGCCCCGACGAGCGGGAGCGGTCCGTGCGCCAGGCGCGCCTGCTCGCCGGCCTGCTGTGGAATTCGTCCAGCATCCTCATCGACCAGCTGTTCCGCGACCTGGGCACGCTGCATGAACTGGACACCGTCACACCCGCGGCCATCGCCGGAACGTCTGTGCTGTCCTCGCTGCCCCCGCAGTTCGCGTCCAGCTACGACGCGAAGTTCACGCAGCGGTTCATTGTGGTGGCCTCGGACGTCACCGCATCCCTTGCCCGCGGCTGGACCGCTCCCGGCTGCCTCGCGGGCGAACTCGCGGTCCATTGCCTCCTCGATCAGGCCAGGATCACGGAGGACATCTACGAACTGGACCTCCCCGGGGAGTGGCGGGCCATCGTGGAGGAAGTCCTGCTGGAGGACGCCGACTCAGAAACCCTGTACGCGGACGGTGCCGGCGAAGCGGACACCGGCGTCGAACAGAATCTGGGAAACCTGGACATCCGGCACTGGTTCGAGCCCTTCACGCCCGGCGACGCCGTTCCCCCGTACGCCTGTTCCTGAGTTGCGGACATAACGACTGAGGGCCCGATGTCATGATCGGGCCCTCTGCCTGTACCCGCCGGATTTACCGTCGTCCGGCTTCCGTGGCGGTGATGTTGAAGGAACCGTCCAGCTTCACTGTCGCCCGCGAGCCGTCAGCTTTCGTGATGTGCGCTTCGTAGACCGCCCCCTCGGCGTCGGTCTCAACCCGGAGAACCGTTGCGCCGGGGTTGGCCGCCAGCACCGCGTTCGTCACCCGGGTGGCAGTGCTCCCCGTCAGCAGCTGCTCGGTGATCCCGTTGGCCTGGTGGCCACCTTTGGCGGAGTCCGTGCTGGACTGGCTTCCCGTGCCGTTTGTGGACGAGGCAATGACGGGATAACCCATGGCGAGATAGGCACCGCCGCCCACGAGGGCCGCTACGAGCGCGGTGTTTATTGCGGCTTTTTGAACAGTGATCATGGCACGCTCCTGGCTTCCGCGGTCCGACCGTTCGGAAGAATAATCTCCGCATAGCTGACCGCTGGTGGATCGGTCTGTCGGAGCCCGGCGCCGCCAATCCCGGGGATCGACAGTCTGAATTTTACTCAGCTCCGCCGCTAGCGACTAGGAGAAGCCTGCCATTCACAGGTTCGTGTGCTGCCTACATGTGCACGTGCAGGCGCCGTGCCGCTTCGGAGATGGAGCCGCTCAGTGACGGGTACACAGTGAAAGTGCTGGCGACGTCGTCGACGTGCAGTTTCTGCTTCACTGCGATCGAGATGGCGAAGATCAGCTCCGACGCGTTGGCACCCACCACCACGCCGCCGATCACGGTGCCCGAGCCCTTGCGGGCGAAGATCTTGACGAAGCCGTCCTTAACGTTGCGCATCTTGGCGCGGGCATTGCTCTGCAGGGACAGCTTGATGATGTCGCCCTGGTACTTGCCGGAGTCGATCTCGGCCTCGGACACGCCCACGGACGCGATTTCCGGCGACGTAAAGATGTTGGACGCCACCTGGTGCAGCTTGATGGGGGTCACCTGGTCGCCCAGGAAGTGCGCAATCGCGATCCGGCCCTGCATGGCGGCGACGGAGGCGAGCGCCAGGACGCCGGTGCAGTCACCGGCGGCGTAAATGTTCGGGGCGGTGGTGCGGGACACGCCGTCCACCTTGATGTGGCCGCTTTCGGTGAGCGCCACGCCGGCTTCCTCCAGGCCGATGCCGGCCGTGTTGGGAATGGAGCCCACGCAGACAAGGCAGTGGCTGCCGGTCACCTTGGAGCCGTCCCCGAGGGTTACCACCACGCCGTCGTCGGTCCGCTCGACTGTTTCGGCGCGGGAACGGGACAGCACCTTCACGCCGCGGCGTTCGAAGACCTCTTCCAGCACCTCTGCAGCGTCCGTGTCGGAACCCGGAAGCACGCGGTCGCGGCTGGAGATCAGGGTGACCTTCGAGCCCAGGCCGTTGTAGGCGGAAGCGAACTCGGCGCCGGTCACGCCGGAGCCCACCACGATCAGTTCCTCCGGCAGCTCGTCCAGGTTGTAGATCTGCGCCCAGTTCAGGATCCGCTCGCCGTCCGGCCGTGCCGTGGGCAGTTCCCGCGGGTGCGCCCCGACGGTCAGCAGGATGGCGTCAGCCTCAACGGTTTCGGTTCCGTCGGCGGTCAGGACCTCGATGGTGTGGTTGTCGACCAGCTTGCCGGAGCCGTTCAGGATGCGGACGTTCTGGTGCTCCAGACCGGTCTGAATGTCGAGGGACTGCTGGCGGGCGAGCCCGAGCAGGCGGTCGTTGATGTGCTTGAGATCGGCGCGCATGACCGGAACGAAGTCGCCGCCGTCGACGTCGAACTTGACCCCCAGCTCCCCCGCCACGCTGACGCGGGTCATCAGGTCCGCCGTCGCGATCAGCGTCTTGGACGGCACGACGTCGGTCAGCACAGCGGAGCCGCCCAGACCGGACCGCTCGATGATGGTGACTACGGCTCCCAGCGAGGCGGCCACCATGGCGGCTTCATAGCCACCCGGACCTCCGCCGAGAATTGCGATGCGGGGGGCACTGAAATCAGGATGCATAGTCACAGTTAGCCATTCTCGCGCATCCTGTGCAGGACCACCAACCGGCCGGGGCCGGGCGGGCAGCCCGGCGGGGCGCGTTTCTGCTGTCCGCACCCGGTCCTGCACGGTAGCTTGGACCGGGTGAGCACAACAGAATTCCTGAACACGGATCCCTTCGAGGCAGCGCGCACGGCCGCGGACTACATCGCGTCCGAGACCGGTGTCGAAGCGCACGACATCGCCCTGGTGCTGGGCTCCGGCTGGGCGGAGGCCGCCGACCTCATCGGCGAGACCACCGCGACGCTGGCGGCTTCGGAGGTCCCCGGCTTTTCGGCTCCCGCCGTGGAGGGGCACGTCGGCACGATCCGTTCCGTGCTGACCCGGGAGGGCAAGCGCGCCCTGGTCCTCGGCGCCCGCACCCACTACTACGAGGGCAAGGGCGTCCGGGCCGTCGCCCACGGCGTCCGCACCGCGGCCGCCGCCGGCTGCCGGACCCTGGTGATCACCAACGGCTGTGGCGGGCTCAACGAAGACTGGGCGCCAGGCACCCCCGTACTCATCAAAGATCACATCAACCTCACCGCGACGTCCCCGCTTGAGGGCGCCACCTTCGTGGACCTGACTGACCTGTACTCATCGCGGATCCGGGACCTGGCCCGCGAGGTGGACCCGTCCCTGCACGAAGGTGTCTACGCCCAGTTCACCGGGCCGCACTACGAGACGCCGGCCGAGGTGCAGTACGCCAAACGGATCGGTGCCGACCTTGTGGGCATGTCGACGGCGCTGGAAGCTATCGCCGCCCGGCACGCCGGCATGGAGGTCTTCGGCATCTCGCTCGTCACCAACCTCGCGGCCGGCATCAGCCAGACGCCGCTGAGCCATGCGGAGGTACTCGAAGCCGGACACGCTGCCGGGCCGCGCATCTCCAAGCTGCTGGCGGAAATCATCCGCCGGCTCTAGCTGTCCTGCCCGGCTCTAGTCCCGCCCGCCGTTCGTGGCGAGGAGTTGGGCGAGCGCGTCGACACGGGCCTGGGGAAAGCGCCGCTCAAGGGACTGCGCCATGCCAGCCACGCTCTGCCGCGCGAGTTCGGTGCGCCAGGCCAGCTCCGCCTGGCGCATGGACTGCGAAATGATGCAGCTCCGGAGATAGTCCTCGTCCGCGTCACTGCCCGGGCAGTTCGCCAGGATGCCGTCGCAGCGGAATGCCAGGTCCCGGCCTTCGATGGCCAGCACCACGTCCAGGACTGAGATCCGGTCGGCACGGCGCGCCAGCTGGAACCCACCCTTGGGGCCGGACACGGACTGCAGGACGCCCGCCCGGACCAGGCACTGAAGCTGCTTGTTCAGGTACGCCGGCGGAAGCTTGTACAGCTCGGCGAGCCGGCCGCTGCTGATCGGCTCCCCCACAGGTGCCCACGCCAAGTTGACGCAGCAGTGGAGGGCCCACTCCACCCCCTGGTTCAACTTCACAACCCAGACGCTACGTGTCCAGAATTTTTGCTGTCAAGGAGCCTTCCAAGCGCTTCGAACAGGCCGCGTCATGACGGGCCGGCAGCCCCGTGAGGCATAGCTCCACCGTACTTTGACGATAGTTTGGTATCCATGACGTCTTCCGAAGCCGATCTGCAGCTGCTCAACGACGCCCGTGCCTGGGCCGCGCAGGACCCGGACCCGCGCACCGCGGCAACGCTGACCGAACTCGTGAAGCTCACCGAGGCCGGCACGCCTGCCGCCCGGCAGGACCTCGAAGACAGCTTCCGGGGAACGCTGCAGTTCGGAACGGCCGGCCTGCGGGCCGCCCTGGGACCGGGACCCAACCGGATGAACCGCGTCGTCGTGCGCCGCGCAGCGGCGGGCTTGGCAAGATTCCTGGTCCGGACGGTGGAGGACGCTGCGCCCGGCACACGGCCACGCGCCGTCGTCGGCTATGACGCCCGCTACAACTCAGACATCTTCGCCGCGGAGACGGCGGCGGTGTTCACCGCGGCGGGAATCGAGACGTTCGTCATGCCAGCGGCCCTGCCGACGCCGCTGCTGGCCTATGCGGTCCGGGCGCTGGAATGCGACGGCGGCGTGATGGTCACTGCCAGCCACAACCCTCCGCAGGACAACGGCTACAAGGTGTACCTCGGCCGGCATGCGGTGGAGGAAAGCGGCCGGGGTGCGCAGATCGTGGCGCCGTACGACGCCCGGATCGCCGCCGAAATCAGCAACGTGGGCGATCTCGCCTCGATTCCCCTGGCCCAGGACGGATGGACAGTCCTGGACGCCGGGATCGTTCAGGACTACGAGGCCGCCACCGCAGGGTTGGCCGACGGCCGGCTCTTCCCGGCCCGGGAGCTGAAGATCGTCCTGACGCCATTGCATGGCGTAGGTGGAACGACGGCGGTCTCCGTACTCCAGGCGGCCGGGTTCACCGACGTGACGCTGGTCAGCGAGCAGGCCGAGCCGGACCCGGACTTCCCCACCGTCAGTTTTCCCAACCCGGAGGAACCCGGCGCCCTGGACCTGGCCCTTGGGACGGCGATGCAGGTGGACGCGGATATTGTCCTGGCCAACGACCCGGACGCGGACCGTGCCGCTGTGGCCGCGAAGGATCCGGACACGGGTGCGTGGCGGATGCTGCGGGGCGATGAAGTGGGCGCCCTGCTGGGGGCGCACGTCGTGGCGCGGCTGGCAGCCTCCGGTGCGGACGCTGCCGGGGCAGGCGCTGCCGGGGCGGACGGGGCCGGCGCAGGCGCGGCCGGCGGCGTGTTCGCCAATTCGATTGTTTCGTCGCGGCTGCTTTCACGCGTCGCCGCGGCAGCCGGGTATGCGCATGAGGAGACGCTTACCGGGTTCAAGTGGATTTCCCGGGTGCCGGGCCTTGTTTATGGCTATGAGGAGGCGCTGGGCTACTGTGTTGCGCCGGACCTGGTCCGCGACAAGGACGGGCTGTCCGCCGCGGTGCTGATCGCGGAACTCGCGGCCGCCGCCAAGGCGGAGGGCAAGACGATCTTCGACACCCTGGACGAACTGTATCTGGTCCACGGGCTCCACGCGAGCGACCAGCTGAACATCCGTGTGGGTGACCTCGGCCTGCTGGATGCCATGATGAACAGGCTGCGCGTGAACCCGCCCGAATCGTTTGGCGGTTCGGCCGTGGAGTCGTTCGTGGATCTGGCCGAAGGCAGCGAGCAGCTGCCTCCGACCGACGGGCTGCTGTATGTGACCCGCGACCTCAGCCGCGTGATCATCCGGCCAAGCGGCACGGAGCCGAAACTCAAGTGCTACCTCGAGGTCATTCGAAGCGTCGGCTCGGCCGCTGAACTGCCCGAAGCCCGGCTGGCGGCCAGGGCCGCGCTGGACCACGTGCTCACTGACGTGCGCGAGGCGCTGGGACTCTGACTAGAGCTCAACCTCGATGAAGCCGTCCACGATGCGCGTGCTGAAGGCGGCCAGGCGCAGGTCCGCGTTGCCGAAGCATTCGCCGGTCTCGAGGTCGTAGACCTCCTTGTGCAGCGGCGAGGCGATGGTGGGGCGCGTGCCGCGTGAGCCGAGGATGCCGCGTGCCATGACGAACGCGCCGGTGGCCGGGTCTTCCTGGGCGACGGCGAAAACCTCACCGGGGGCGGTGCGGAACACGGCCACCTGCCGGCCAGCCACGAGTGCGGCTTCGCCCCAGGCGGGTTCCAGGTCCTCCACTGCGCAGACGCGGTGCCAGCCTGCGTATCCGGTGGCGAGATCCTCAAGTTCCAGTGTTGCCGTCATGTCCGGCTCCTCTCCCTTTTGCGTGCTTTCCGGCGGCGGGCCGGTCCTGCGAGACGTGTAATTTCGCCTGCTTTTGCCGCCGCTGCGGCCGTATAACAAAGCTAGGGTGACGGTGTTTCGACGGGGTGCAGTCAATGTGTCAAGAACGTAAAAGACACCTCACATGGCCCGAAACAATCCCGTGATGCAGAAGTTAAGTTCACGAAACAATTGGGAAACTGAAGCGAAACTGCGCCTCCCTAGGCTGGATGCACAAGCTGCAGAGCACCGTCTGCGGCCCAGCGAAAGGCCCACAGTGACCGAACAGACTTCAACCTCATCGACTCCGCGCCGCATTGTGGTCGCCGGCGGCGGCCCTGCAGCCCACCGTTTTGCGGATGCCATGCATGCCCGCGGCCTCGAAGGCTGGCAGGTAACTGTTCTGACCGAGGAAGCCCACCTGCCCTATGACCGCGTTGCCCTCAGCAAGGCCCTCACGGACAGCACCGTTGATCTAACGCTGGGTACGGCTTCCATGTGGGACCACGAGTCGCTCACCCTCCAGACCGGCGAGCGCGTGGTGAAGGTCGACACCGCCGGCAAGTCCGTTGAAACCGCCGCCGGCAACACCTATGAATACGACGAGCTGGTGGTCGCCACCGGATCTGACGCCGCCCGGCTCCCGCTGCCCGGCGCCGAGCGCGTGCACGTCTACCGCACCCTCGAAGATGTCTGGGCCATCAACAAGTCCATCGCTGAACTCACCGCAAAGCTCGGCCGCAAGGTCAACGCCGTCACCATCGGTGGCGGCCTCCTGGGCCTCGAGTCCGCGGCCGGCACCGAACAGCTCGGCGCCACCCCCGTCGTCATCAACGGCGCCCCCTGGCTCATGAACACCCAGCTCGACGAGGGCGCCGGCCAGGCGCTGGGCCGCCTCATCGAGGCGAAGGGCTTCGAAGTCCACGGCGGCGTGTTCCCGTCCGAAATCCAGGCGGACGACGACGGCCAGGTCACCGGTGTGCTGATGGCCGACGGCCGCATCATCCAGGCCGACATCGTCATCGTTGCCATCGGCGTCAAGCCCCGCGACGAACTCTTCCGCGCCGCCGAAGGCGAAGAGTCCCTGTTCGACCTGGGCCCCCGCGGCGGCGTGGTCATCAACGACTACTGCGCCACCCAGGTTTCCGGCATCTGGGCCATCGGCGAGGTCGCCAACTTCGAAGGCATGTGCCTGGGCCTCGTGGCCCCCGCCAACACCATGGCCGAAATCGTGGCCGACCGCCTGCACGGCGGAGACGCCACCTTCCCCGGCTTCGACACCGCCACCAAGCTGAAGCTCTCCGGCGTGGACGTTGCCAGCTTCGGCGATGCCTTTGCCCGGACCGAGCACTCACTGGAGATTGTCTACGCGGACCCCGCCCGCGGCGTTTACCAGAAGATCGTCACCACCGATGATGCCAAGACCCTCCTGGGCGGCATCTTCGTCGGCGACGCCTCGCCGTACATGAGCCTTCGCCCGCTCCTGGGCCGCGAGCTTCCCGCCGAACCCGGCGCGTTCCTCAGCGCTGCAGGCGGCGGCGACGCCCCCGAAACCGAACTGCCGGACGACGCCATCCTGTGTTCCTGCAACAACGTCACCGCCGGAACCATCCGCGACACTGTCAACGGCTGCGGCGCCTGCGACGGCAATGCGCCCGTCCAGGAACTCGGCGAGCTCAAGGGCTGCACCCGCGCCGGAACCAGCTGCGGTTCCTGCGTGCCGATGCTCAAGAAGCTGCTGGAAACCGAGCTGACCAAGTCCGGCGTCGAAGTTTCCAAGGCCCTCTGCGAGCACATCGAGCTATCACGGCAGGAGCTGTTCGACGCCATCCGCGTCCTGGAACTGACCTCCTTCGAAGAAATCATGGCCAAGTACGGCACCGGCGCCGGCTGCGACATCTGCAAGCCGACCATCGGCAACATCCTCGCGAGCCAGAACAGCGCCTACGTCCTCGACGCCGGCCGCGGCACCCTGCAGGACACCAACGACCGTGCGCTGGCCAACATGCAGAAGGACGGCACCTACTCGGTGGTCCCCCGCATTGCCGGCGGCGAGATCACCCCCAAGAAGCTCGGCGTCATCGCAGCCGTTGCCGAAAAGTACAACCTCTACACCAAGATCACCGGCGGCCAGCGCATCGACATGTTCGGTGCCCGGCTGGAGGAGCTCCCGGAAATCTGGAAGGAACTGGTGGACGCCGGCTTCGAATCCGGCCAGGCCTACGGCAAGAGCCTGCGCACGGTGAAGTCCTGCGTCGGTTCCACCTGGTGCCGCTTCGGCGTCCAGGACTCGGTGGCCATGGCCATCCAGCTGGAGCTCCGCTACCGCGGTCTCCGCAGCCCGCACAAGCTGAAGATGGGCGTCTCCGGCTGTGCCCGTGAATGTGCCGAGGCCCGCGGCAAGGACGTCGGCGTGATCGCCACCGCCGACGGCTGGAACCTGTACGTCGGCGGCAACGGCGGTGCCACCCCGGCCCACGCCCAGCTGCTGGCCAAGGACCTGGATGACGAGACCCTGATCAAGTACATCGACCGTTACTTCATGTATTACATCCGCACCGCGGACCGCCTGCAGCGCACCGCGCGCTGGCAGGAGGAGCTCGACGGCGGCATCAAGCACGTCGAGGACGTGGTGGTGAAGGACACCCTGGGCATCGCCGAGGACCTTGAGGCCGCCATGGCCAAGCACGTCGACACCTACATCGATGAGTGGGCAGACACCCTGAAGGACCCCGAGCGCCTGCGCCGGTTCCGCTCCTTCGTCAACGCCCCCGACCAGAAGGACGATTCCATCACCTTCGTCCCGGACGAGCGCGGCCAGATGCGCCCGGCAACGGCTGAGGAAAAAGGCAAGGTGCTGATCGGGGCCTCCATCCCCGTAAGGCCCTCCACCCCGGAACTGCTGGACACGAACGAGGTATAGGCATGCAGCTCAGCATTGATCTCACCGGCCGCGACGTCCTGGTCACCGGCTCGGATTTCGCCGCCCGGCAGGCCGTCCGCCGCTACGAGGCAGCCGGCGCCGTCGTCTCCCGCCTCAGCACCCCGCAGGGTGCCGGGCACGACGGCCCCCTGCCCGAGCGCCCGTTCCTCGTCGCGGCGGTGGACGACGGCCAGGCCGGCTGGGAACCGCTGCTGGACCGCTGCCGCGCCGCCGGCATTCCGGTGGCGGCAGAACCGGCCGCCGGCCGGGCCGGCCACGTCACGCTGGTTGGCGGCGGACCGGGCACCGGCGAACTGCTGACGGTGGCCGCCGTCAAGGCCCTCCGGGACGCCGACGTCGTGTTCTACGACCGGCTGGCCCCGTACCAGGAGCTGGCGTCCCTCACCTCGGCCGAACTGGTCGACGTCGGAAAGCGCCCGGGACACCACAAGGTGAGCCAGGGTGACATCGAGAAGCTGATGGTCGCTTCCGCGCTGGAGGGCAATAACGTGGTGCGCCTCAAGGGCGGCGACCCGTACGTCTTCGGCCGCGGCGGGGAGGAAGTTGCGTCCTGCGTCGCCGCCGGCGTCCCCGTCCGCGTCATTTCCGGTGTCACCAGCGCCATCTCCGTACCTGCTGCCGCCGGCATCCCCGTGACGCACCGTGAAGTCAGCCACATGTTCACGGTCGTGTCCGGCCACGCGCCGCTCACGGAAAAGGAACTCACGCACCTGGCCGGCCTGGGCGGAACCATCGTGGTGCTGATGGGCATCGGCACGCTGCACCAGCTGGCCGCCGGCCTGCGCCGCGCCGGGATGCGCACCGAAATGCCCATGGCTGTGGTGGAGCGCGGCTACCGGCCGGGCCAGAAGACCACCATCGCGGAACTGGGAAACATCGCAAGTGCCGCCGCCGGCTGCAGCAACCCTGCCGTCCTGGTGATCGGCGAGGTGGTGCGGGTGGCTGAGGCCAACCGCGGGCATGCCGAGGCCGCGGCGGAGCTCGACCGCCTGGCGGCCTCGCTGCTGGGTTCGTGATAGGCATGAACACAATGAATGCACTGGCCCCCACTGAAACAGCACCCGCCGAAACGGCGATCACCGAAACGGCTCCGGAGGCGGCCGCCGAGGCCCCGCTGGAGGGTTTCCGGATCGGTGTGACGTCCCACCGCCGTTCGCGGGACCTCATCGAGGCCCTGGAACGCCGCGGCGCCGAGGTCCTGCATGCCCCGGCCCTGAAGATCGCCCCGGTGAACGAGGACATCAGCCTCATCGAGGACACGAAGGCGATCATCGCGGCCAAGCCCGACCTCTGCATCGCCACCACCGCCTACGGCATGCGCCGCTGGTGCGAGGCGGCTGACGCGTCGGGCATCGGTGAGGAGCTGCTGGAAACTCTGGGCGCCTGCCGGATGTTCGTCCGCGGGCCCAAGGCCCGTGGCGCCGTGCGCGCGGCCGGCCTTGCCGACGTCGGAATCAGCAGTGACGAGACCACCGCAACGCTGGTGGACATGCTGCTGGCCGAAGGCGTGCGTGGCAAGACAGTGGCAGTGCAGCTGCACGGATACACCGATGTCCGCCAGCTGGAGCGGCTGCGCATGTCCGGAGCCACGGTCCTGACCGTGACCCCGTACCGCTGGGTGAAGCCCGACGGCGCCGACCGCCTCCCCCGCCTCATCGAGGCTGCGTGCAGCGGCAACCTGGACGTCCTGACGTTCACCAGTGCCCCCGCTGTGGATGCCATGTGGAGCACGGCCCACGAGATGGGGCTGTACAAGCAGCTCGTGGAGAGCCTCAAGACCACCGTAACGACCGCCGTCGTTGGTCCGGTGACCGCGCAGCCGCTGCTCGACGCCGGCATCACCCCGCTGGTGCCGGAGCGGTTCCGGATGGGCGCGCTGATCAGGCTGGTGTGCGAGCACCTCGCACTGAACCATGTCCGCCGCCTGGATACACGCTCCGGAAACGTGGAACTGCACGGCCGGTCGCTGCGCATCGACGGCGAGGCGGTGGAGATCGCCCCGGCGCCGCTGCTGCTGCTCCGCGCGCTGCTGGGCGCCGGCGGGGCGGTCCTGTCCCGGGAGTCCCTTTCCGAACTCCTGGAACTGCGCGGCTCGGTGCACGCGCTGGACATGACGGTCAGCCGGCTGCGGTCCTCCCTGCCCGACGGCAAGCTCGTGGAAACGGTGGTGAAGCGCGGCTACCGCATCCGCGTCTAGCGGACACGCGCCAAGCATCGACAGCGGTGTGATGCGACTAACAGAGGGAGTTTTTGTCCAGATAATGGCCCCAAAACGTGGCTTAGGGCGCGATATCTGGACAAAAACTCCCTTTTGTTGCCGGGTGGTAAAAAGCAGCGAACAGCCGGGGACAATTCCGCAACGGCCGGGAAACACCCGCGAAAAACGCTCCCCCTAAGCTGGGTCCCATCAGCACAACAGGGCCCCCGATCGGCCCGCCTGGTGCAGCATTCGAAAGGGCCCGCACATGTCCGCTCCGGCACAGTTTCCGTCCACCGATACCGCATCGCGAATCCTCATCGCCGGGGCAGGCCCGGCCGCCCAGGCGCTCGTGGCCCAGCTCGCCGCAGCACAGTTCCCCGGCACAGTCACCGTGCTGAGCAGCCGCGACGACGCCACTGACGGCCTGCTGGAACTGGCCGCCCTGCCGTTCGTCTCCGTACGCTTCGGCCAGCCCGCCAGCCACATCGACGCCGCGGCCAAAGTGGTCACCACCGCCGACGGCATGGAATTCGGCTACGACCAGTTGGTCATCGCCACCGGATCGGCCCCGGTGGACTCGCCGGTGGACGGCTCCGGCCGCTGCCTCAGCTACTCCACCATCGACGACGCCGCCAGGATCGGCCACGCCGTCAAGGAAGTCACCCGGGTCCTCGGGCGCAGGCCGCTGGGCATCCTGGTGGGCACCGGTCCCGCCGCCGGCCAGGCCGAAGCGGTGCTCCGTGCCCGCGGCGTCCGGCCCGTCCGCACCACTGCCCGCCCCGCCGCCGTCGTGCCGACGCTTGCCGGCTCCGTGCTGCCGGCCGCCGGCATCGTCTTCGAGGACGGCAGCCGCATGAACGGCGACCTCGTGGTCCTCGCCGAGGACCGCACGCCCCGGGACGGCCTGGCTGCCGCCGCCGGGGTGAAGACGGCGGCGGCAGGCGGGATCGTCGTCGGCCGCGACTTCCGCTCCTCCGTGCCGGGCATCTGGGCCATCGGGGATGCGGCAGCGTTCGACGGCGTGCGGCTGGGTCTGCTGGTTGCGTCCGGGTCCGCTGCCGGCGTCTGCGCCGCCGAGCTCATGGCGGCGCTTTCCGTGGGGCAGCTGGCCACGGCCGCGTAGCGTTCCTGCTGTGGCAGGATGGTTCGCAAGGACGCCGCGACACCCTGGGCGCCTTCGGCCAAAGGCCCGTGGAAAGGACCAGCATGAGCAACGAAGCCAGCCCCGGAACGGGCACGGCAACCAGCCCCGCAGGATCTCCCGGCGGACGTACCGGTGAGGACAGCGGGGCGCCGGGCATCGCTTCGTACATCGACCACACACTGCTGAAGCCGGAGGCCAGCGAGGCGGACATCCTCAAGGTGTGTGCCGAGGCTGCTGAGTACAGGTTCAAGTCCGTGTGCGTGAACCCGGTGTGGGTCAAGACGGTAAAGACTGCCCTCAGGGGCACCGGCGTGCTCACGTGCTCCGTTGTCGGGTTCCCGCTGGGCGCCACGCCCAGCGACGTCAAGGTGTTCGAGGCACGCGGGGCCGTTCTGGACGGTGCGGACGAAGTGGACATGGTCATCGACATCGCTGCGGCCAGGGCCTCGGACAAGGGTGCCCTGGTGGACGATATCAATGCTGTCGCTGAAGCCGTCCACGCCGGTGAGTCCATCCTCAAGGTCATCATCGAGACCGCCCTGCTCAGCGATGACCAGAAAGTCCTGGCCTGCGAAGCGGCCGTGGAGGCCGGCGCCGACTTCGTCAAGACCTCCACGGGCTTCAACGGCGGCGGCGCCACTGTCGAAGACATCGCCCTCATGCGGCGCACTGTGGGCCCGGACCTGGGCGTCAAGGCGTCCGGGGGCGTGCGGTCCCTCGAGGACGCACAGGCTATGATTGTTGCAGGTGCAACACGTATTGGCGCCAGCTCCGGTATTGCAATCGTCAAAGGCGAACAGGGTTCGTCCGCGTACTGACCGGCGGCAGCCACAGTTTGAGCCCCGCGGGGCCGAGGAGGAATGAATGTCCAGCAAGATTGATCAGCAGGTAAAGACGCCGCAGAACGAGAACCCCCTGGCCGGCAGCGTCGTTCTCTTCGTGGTGATCATGGCCCTGTTCCTGGGTGCCATCTACTCGCTGTCCTTCCTGACGCTGGGCAACCCCTGGCCGATGGCTGTGTGCCTTGGCCTGTTCGCCCTCGCGTTCTGGATCCCGCAGACCATCACCGGCCGCTCCGATTCGGCCGGCGAATACTAAGCCTCGCTTCACAATAAGCCGAAGCCCCGGACTCCGGGGCTTCGGCTTTTTAACTCTGTTTATGGCAGTCCGATCTCAGGGCAGTCCGAGCAGGCTGCTGGCCAGCCGGCCGGCCAGGGCCAGCGCCGCAGGGAAGTGGGTACCCGCCAGTGACCATGCCGCGAGGGACATTCCCACCATGGCGTAGCCGCTCACCGGGATCAGCACCAGCCACTCCCGCCGGGACCCTGCCCGGCCCAGCAGCGGGATGGAGAAGGCGCCGTTGGGCCGCCAGAAGTTCCTCAGCACCCACATCCGGCGCAGGAACTTTGGCGGTTTGATCACCAGCGGCCAGAGGAGCGGAACACCTCCGACGGTCACCATGTCTCCCACGATGTGGACCACGACGCCGATCAACATGGACATGGGCAGCCACGTCCACTGGTGGGGCGCGAACCAGGTCACAAGGCCGGCCATGGCCAGGGCGAAGACCCAGTTGGTGATCCACCCGGACTTCGGAAACAGCTTCAGCGCCTTGGCCGCGATGTTGATCATGAACATGCACAGCAGCCCGGCGCCGACGGACAGCACACCCCACGGCGTGTCCAGCTGGATCTGCGCCGCGACCGCGGCGAGCAGCACAAACATGGCCGCCCCCAGCACCGAGTGCGTGCCCTGCCGGTGGCCGCCACTGGCGTTCTCGATGCCCACGGCGATCACGTTTGACAGCGGCGGCAACGAGTGTGCCACCGTGCTGGAGCGGTGGTCCCAGTCGCACACGAGGGCGGTGCCCGCCGTCGCCATGCCGCCAATCAGCACGCCGGTGGCGTCCAGCGGGTACCAGCCCAGCGTGTACGGCCCCGTCGCGGCAACAGCCACCCACGCCGCGGCTCCTGACGCGGCGTGGTGTCCTCCCATCACGGCTAGCCCTTCGTGGCTTCGAGCGGGACCGGGGCGTCGGCGAAGATGTTGCGGATGACGCCGTCGGCCCAGTGCAGGATTTCGGCGTCCTGCAGGTCGCGGCCGCCGATTCTTGCCGTTTTCGGCTTGGGGATGAGCACGGCGTCGAGGGCGGGCTTGGACTGCGCGCCGGGGTACATGCGGTTGAGCCGCATGGTCTTCGATTCGGGCAGCTGCGCCGGGGAGAACCGGATGAAGTTTCCCTGCAGGGCGACGTCGGAGAGCCCGGCTTCGCGGGCACCCACCCGGAAGCGCGCGACGGCGACCAGGTTCTGCGCGGGCAGGGGCGGCTCGCCATAGCGGTCCACGAGCTCGGCGAGGACCTCGTCGATGGCCTCGTAGGTGAGCGCTGACGCCAGCTTCCGGTAGGCCTCCAGCCGCAGCCGCTCCCCCGGCACGTAGTCGTGCGGCAGGTGCGCGTTGACGGGCAGCTCGATCTTCATCTCGGCGGCCTTCTCCTCGGCTTCGCCCCGGTATTCGGCCACGGCCTCGCCCACCAGCCGGATGTAGAGGTCGAAGCCGACGCCCTGGATGTGGCCGGACTGTTCCCCGCCGAGCAGGTTGCCGGCCCCGCGGATCTCCAGGTCCTTCATGGCCAGCTGCATGCCCGCGCCAAGCTCGTTGTGGGTGGCCACGGCCTTCAGCCGTTCCAGCGCCACTTCGCCGAGCGGCTTTTCCGAGGGGTAGAGGAAGTAGGCGTAGGCACGTTCACGGCCGCGGCCCACGCGCCCCCGCAGCTGGTGGAGCTGCGACAGGCCGTACTTGTCGGCGCCGTCCACGATCAGGGTGTTGGCGTTGGAGATGTCCAGGCCGGTTTCGATGATGGTGGTGCACACGAGGACGTCGAAGCGCTTCTCCCAGAAGTCCACGATGATCTGTTCCAGGCGGCTCTCGGACATCTTGCCGTGTGCCACCTCCACCCTGGCTTCGGGGACAAGTTCGCGGATTTTGGCCGCGGTCTTTTCAATCGTGGACACGCGGTTGTGGACGAAGAAGACCTGGCCCTCGCGCATCAGCTCGCGGCGGATGGCGGCCGAGGTCTGCTTGTCGGTGTACGGCCCCACATAGGTGAGCACGGGGTGGCGCTCCTCCGGCGGGGTGGCCAGCGTGGACGTTTCGCGGATGCCGGTCAGCGACATTTCGAGCGTACGCGGGATCGGGGTGGCGCTCATGGCCAGGACGTCCACGTTGGTGCGCATCTTCTTCAGCGCTTCCTTGTGCTCGACGCCGAAACGCTGCTCCTCGTCCACGATCACCAGGCCCAGGTCCTTGAACTCAAAGTCCTTGGACAGCAGCCGGTGCGTGCCGATCACCACGTCCACGGACCCGTTCTTCACGCCCTCGGCCGTTTCCTTGGCTTCCTTGGATGCCTGGAACCGGGACAGCGGCTTCACCCGCAGCGGGAAGCCGGAGAACCGCTCGGTGAAGGTCTCGTAATGCTGCTGCGCCAGCAGGGTGGTGGGCACCAGCACGGCCACCTGCTTGCCGTCCTGCACGGCCTTGAACGCGGCCCGGACGGCGATCTCGGTCTTGCCGTAGCCGACATCGCCGGAGACCAGCCGGTCCATGGGGATCTCCCGCTCCATGTCGGCCTTGACCTCGTTGATGGTGGTGAGCTGGTCCGGGGTCTCCACGTACGGGAAGGCCTCCTCCAGCTCGCGCTGCCAGGGTGTGTCCGGTGCGAAGGCGTGCCCGCGCGAGGCCATCCGTGCCGAGTAGAGCCGGATGAGCTCGCCAGCGATTTCCTTGACCGCCCGGCGCGCCTTGGACTTGGTGCTGGCCCAGTCCGCCCCGCCCATTTTGCTGAGCACGGGAGTGTCGCCGCCGACATAGCGCGTCACCTGGTCCAGCTGGTCGGTGGGGACGAACAGCCTGTCCCCCGGGGCGCCCCGCTTGGACGGGGCGTATTCCAGCACAAGGTATTCGCGCACCCCGTCTCCGCCACCAGCGACCTTGCGCTGGATGAGCTCCACGAACCGGCCGATGCCATGCTGTTCGTGGACCACATGGTCGCCGGCCACCAGCTGCAGCGGATCCACGGCGTTCCGCCGCTTGGACGGCATGCGGCGCATGTCCTTCGTGGAGCCTGCCGACGTGCGGCCCAGCAGGTCGGCCTCGGTCAAGAGGCCGACTTTCAGTCCGTCCAGGACAAAACCGCGTCCGACGGCGGCAGTCGTCACCTCAATGATCCCCGCCTGGGGTTCGTGGTCCAGTGTGTCCACCCGGGCGCAGGGGATGTCGGCGTCGTGGAACAGCTCGGCGAGGCGCTGCGCCGGCCCCGGGCCCTCGGTGGCCACGACGATCCGCCACTGGTCCCGCACGTGCGAGCCGATGAAGTCCATCATCTCGGCCACATCGCCCTGGTAACCGCGCGGCTCGCGGGCGCGGAGGTTGAGCACGTCGATATCCGGCGTCAGCTCCTCGTCCGTGGCCAGCGACGTGATGGACCACCAGGACACGTCGTTCCCAAGGGCCGCGGAGCGGGTCTCGGCGAGCGATCGGAAGCTGGCGGAATGCAGGGCTGCCGAGGCCTGCGAGCTGAGGTCCAGCGGCGCCGTTCCACCGTCCGAGGCCGTGGACCAGGCCGCCTCCAGGAATTCTTCATTCGTGGCCGCGAGGTCGTGGGCGCGGGTGCGGACCTTTTCCGGTTCGATGATCACCGAGATGGAACCCGCGGGCAGCTGTTCCATGAACGGGACCATGGCGTCCACGAGGACAGGCGCCAGGGATTCCATGCCCTCCACGGCAATGCCGCCGGCGATCTTCTCCAGCATGTCGGCAGCCGCGGGAAGCTGGGGCTTCAGCGTGGCAGCCCGGGACATGACCGAGGGCGTGATGAGGATTTCACGGCACGGCGGGGCGTGGAGTTCGGTGGGGTGGTGCACGCCGGGGGCGGACAGCGAGCGCTGGTCGGCGACGGCGAACCAGCGCATCTGGTCCACCTCGTCGCCGAAGAATTCCACCCGGATGGGGTGGTCCTCGGTGGGCGGGAAGACGTCCAGCATGCCGCCGCGGACGGCGAACTCACCGCGACGGGTCACCATGTCGACCCTGGCGTAGGCGGCGTCGGCGAGGTTCTTGACGACACTGCTGAAGGGCGCCTCCTGGCCCACCTTCAACGTCACCGGTACAAGATCCCCCAGGCCGGCCACAATTGGCTGGACCACGGCGCGCACGGGGGCCACCACTACGCGGAGAGGTCCCGCTGCATTTTCCGGGTGCGCCGCGTTTTTAGCATGCGCTGAACCTTCCGGACGGGCTGAACCTTCCGGACGGGCTGAATCTTCGGGGTGGGCGAGGCGCCGCAGGACCGACAAGCGGCGGCCCACAGTGTCCGAACGCGGGGACAGCCGCTCGTGCGGGAGGGTTTCCCAGCTGGGGAACTCGGCCACGGCGTTGGCCGGCAGGTAGGCGCGGAGCGCGGCGGCAAGGTCCTCGGCCTCGCGTCCGGTAGCCGTCACGGCCAGGACCACGCCGGGCGCAGCGGCTTCAGCGCTGGCGTCGCCGGCGGCGTTCCCAGTGCCGGCGTTCAGCAGGCCGTCCGCCATCTCGGCCAGGAGCACCGGCCGCAGGCCCGCCGGGGCGCTGATCTGGTAGTCCTCACTGCGAATGCTGAAGCTCCGCCCGGCCTCGGCCTGCACCCGGGCGAACGTCTTGTCCGCATGAAGGACACGGCGCAGGCCGTTGAGCGGCAGTCCGTTGAGGGACTGGCCGGTGGGCTGGCCTTTGGGGCGCTGGCCGCTGGGGCTCATGGCAGGATCTCCTGGAATCTCATTCGAACGCAGGCAACACGAAAAGCCGAGATTCTTGCGAATGCCGGGGCTTCCAGCCTACCCCTGCGGGCATGCAGGCGGCATCCGGGCCCCTGATGCCGCGTTGCTAAGCTTGCTGAGCAGGTGAATACAGCAAAGCCCGAAGTTCACAGCCATGCCGCCGCCCCAAGGAGACTCCCGTGAGCGACCAGACCGGAAATGACAGCAGCGGAAATGACAGCAGCGCCGGCGGCATCGCTGGAGCCGGCAGCAGCCCCGACGCCCGGACGGCGGACGATCAGACGGCGGCTGCCCGGACGGTGCTGGTCACGGGCGCCACAGGATACATCGGTGGCAGGCTGGTCCCACGGCTGCTGGACGCCGGCCACCGCGTCAAGATGCTCGTCAGGTCCCCGGAGAAGATCGCCGGCGTGCCGTGGTTGGACGACGTGGAGGTAATCCGCAGCAGCCTCGACGACTCCGCGGCCCTGGAGGAAGCCCTGCAGGGCGTTGACGTCCTGTATTACCTGGTCCACTCCATGGCGGCGGGCTCCGGTTTCGAGGCCAAGGAAAAGGCCATGGCCGGGCTTGTGGCCAATGCCGCCGCGGCCGCATCTGTCGGGCGGATCGTCTACCTGGGCGGCCTGCACCCGCGCAACACGGCGCTGTCGACGCACATGCGCTCCCGCGAAGCGGTGGGCGAGGTATTTCTCTCCGGCCCGGTGGACGCCATCGTGTTCCAGGCCGGAGTGGTGATCGGTTCCGGCTCGGCGTCGTTCGAAATGATCCGCCATCTCGCCGAAACCCTGCCCCTCATGCCGGCGCCCAGCTGGGTCCGCAACCGGATCGAAGCCATCGCCGTCCGCGACGTGCTCTACTACCTCGTCGGGGCCGCGTCGCTGGCGGAACAACTCAACCGCACCTTCGACATCGGCTCCCGGGACGTCCTGACGTACGCCGGCATGATGAAGGAGTACGCGGCCGAGGCGGGCCTGCCGCCGCGCCCGGTCCTGGCGCTGCCGGTGCCGGCGCCCCGGCTGGCCGGACTGTGGGTGGCCCTGGTGACCCCGATTCCGCTGTCCATGTCCGTACCGCTGGTCCAGTCCCTGCAGCACGACGCGGTCTCGGCCGAACACGACATCGACAACTTCATCAGGCAGCCCGACGGCGGCCTGACCGGCTACCGCAGGGCCGTGGGCCTGGCGCTCGGCAAGGAACGCGACGGCCAGGTGGAAACCACCTGGGCCAACGCCGGCGCCGATGCCGACCCGCTACCGAGCGACCCCGGCTGGGCCGGGCACCGGGTCTATGTCGATGAGCGGACCTTTGCCAGCGACGTGGATCCGCGGCGCGTGTGGACGATCATCGAGGGGATCGGCGGCCGCAACGGCTGGTACTCGCTCCCGCTGGCGTGGAGCGTCCGCGGCTGGCTGGACAAGCTCTCGGGTGGAGCGGGCCTGCTCCGCGGACGGCGGCATCCGCACCATCTGGTGGCCGGAGAAGTGGTGGACTGGTGGCGCGTGGAACGGATAGAGCGCGGCCGCCTGCTCCGGCTCCGGGCAGAAATGCGTGCCCCGGGACGCGCCTGGCTGGAGCTCTGCGTGGAGCCCGACGGCGCCGGAAGCCGTTACCGCCAGCGGGCGATTTTCTTCCCCAAAGGACTCAGCGGGCGGCTCTACTGGCTTGCCGTCCTTCCGTTCCACAGCATCATCTTCCCGGCCATGTCCCGCAACATTACCGCGGCGGCCCGGAGGCTGTCCGCCGAGGAGAAATCCGGCGCCGCAGAGCACGGTGCCGGACGTCCCGGTGCCGGGGAAGCGCGGCCAAGCCCGTAGGATGTGGTGAGCAAAAACCGTTCTGACCCCACTACGACGGAGGATCAATGGCACTGAGTGCATCCACCACCCTTCCCCACGGCGTCGACAGCGTCACCGCAGTCTTCGCGAACGAGGACTTCCAGCGCCACACCAGCGAGTTCGTCGGCGGCAGCCTCGAATCCTTCACCGTGACCGGCGACACCGCCGGAGAGTTCAGCACCACTTCGGTGCGCACCCTCCCCACGACCCGCCTGCCGGAAATCGCCCGCAAGTTCGTCGGCGAGAGCCTCAAGGTGACCCAGGTGGAAAACTGGGAAGCCCCGGCAGCCGACGGTTCGCGCCAGAGCACCATCTCCCTGAAGATCGCCGGCGCGCCGATCGACGTGTCCGCGGTCCAGCGTCTCGTTGCTGACGGCGGCAGCACGCGGGTTGAACTCGAAGGCAACGTCACGTCCTCCGTGCCGTTCCTGGGCGGCAAGATCGCCGACGCCGCCGAGCCCATGGTGGGCAAGGCTCTGAACATCCAGTCGCAGCAGGCCCAGGCCTGGCTCGAAAGCCACTAGTTCCGTGGACGTCCCTGCCTTCATTGCGCTGGTCCTGATCGTTTCGGGCCTTTGGTCCCTGGCGGTGCGGCCGCAGTTCCTGCGCCGCGTCATGAAGGACCCGCGGGCACGGGACACCGCCGGCAAGGCCACGAAGTTCCTCACCGTCCACGTGGTCCTGGTCACGGTATCCATGGTGCTGGGCGCGGCCACGGCCGGGATCGGAATCGCTGCCCTCGTCGGCTGATTGGGGTCCGCGGGTTTGTCATTTCCAAAACCGGGTTTGGGAGACACAAAAAACAAACACCCCCACAAGGGTAAACAGGTAACAAAGCTCGC
>NZ_JBHTSL010000075.1:0-24188 GCF_042795115.1 Arthrobacter sp. NPDC056493
AATCCTTGGCTTTCCGGTTTTCCGGGTGTCGCCAGGGATTTTGCGCGTCGCACAGCTAAATGCGTGTCCTCAGGGGATCGGGACCGGCACCACGCCGAGGGGAGCGAGCCGGGCCGCGCCGCCGTCGGGCGCCGACAGCACCCAGATGCCCTTCTCATGGACAGCCACGGAATGCTCCCACTGGCAGGAACGTTTGCCGTCGGTGGTGACCACGGTCCAGTCGTCCTCCAGAATGGCCGTCTCGATGCCGCCGCGCACCAGCATCGGTTCGATGGCCAGGCACAGGCCCGGGCGGATCTTCGGGCCCCGGTGGCTGGTCCGGTAGTTCAGCACGTCGGGGGCCATGTGCATCTCCGAGCCAATGCCGTGACCCACATAGTCCTCGAGGATGCCCAGGGGTTTGCCGGGCACCGAGGAGACGTAGTCATCAACTGCGGCGCCGATGTCGCCCACGAACTTGCCCTTGGCCAGGGCGGCGATCCCGTGCCACATGGCCGTCTCGGTGACGTCGGAGAGTCGCTGGTCCTCCGGGTCCGGCGTTCCCACGATGACGGTCCGGGCCGAGTCGGAGTGCCAGCCGTTGACAATCGCGCCGCCGTCGATCGAGATGATGTCGCCGTCCTGAAGCACCTTGTCGCCGGGGATGCCGTGGACCACTTCCTCGTTGACGGACGTGCAGATCGTGGCGGGGAAGCCGTGGTAGCCCAGGAAGTTGGACTTGGCGCCCGCTTCCAGCAGCACCGCAGCGAAGACCTCGTCCAGCTGGCGGGTGGTGACGCCCGGGGCTGCCGCGGCCACGGCAGCATCGAGGGCGCGGCTCAGGACGAGCCCGGCCTCGTGCATGGTGCGCATCTGGGCGTTGGTCTTGTATTCAATGCGTGGCTGGCCGAATGCCATCAGCGGTGTTTCCTCTCAGTGTGCCCCTGCCCGGCAAGTTTCCTGGCCCGGGGCTAAATGCCGGAGGCCCCTCCCCATGGTCCGGGAGGAGCCTCGCAGCGTTGGAACCAATTTCAGGCGGCCTGCGCCTCTTTGATGGCCTGCATGACGCGGTCGGTGACCTCGTCGATCTGGCCGATACCGTCCACCTGGGTCAGGATGCCACGCTCGGCATACTTGGCCACAACAGCCTCGGTCTGCTCGTGGTAGAGGTCCAGGCGGTGGCGGATGACGGCCTCGTTGTCGTCACTGCGTCCGGTTTCCTTCGCGCGGCCCAGCAGGCGGGACACGAGTTCCTCGTCATCGGCGGTGAGCTGCAGGACGACGTCCAGCTTCTGGTCGCCGTCGGCCAGGATCTGGTCCAGGTAGTCAACCTGGGCGGTGGTGCGGGGGTAGCCGTCCAGCAGGAAGCCGTCCTCGACGTCGCCTTCGCTGAGACGGTCGCGGACCATCTTGTTGGTCACGCTGTCCGGGACGAAGTCGCCGTTGTCCATGTACTTCTTGGCCTCGACGCCGAGCGGCGTCTCGCCCTTCACGTTGGCGCGGAAGATGTCGCCGGTGGAGATCGCAACGACGCCGAGGCGTTCTGAGATGCGTTCCGCCTGCGTACCCTTGCCCGAACCCGGTGGTCCGATAATCAACATTCTGGTCATCGCAATAGCCCTTCGTAGTGACGCTGCTGTAGCTGCGCGTCAATTTGCTTGACGGTTTCCAGGCCAACGCCCACCATGATCAGGATCGAGGTGCCACCGAACGGGAAGTTCTGGTTTGCGTTGATCAGCACGAGCGCCACCAGCGGGATCAGTGCCACGAAGCCAAGGTAGAAGGCTCCGGGCAGCGTGATGCGCGACAGGACGTACTGCAGGTAATCCGCGGTCGGCTTGCCGGCACGGATACCCGGAATGAAGCCGCCGTATTTCTTCATGTTGTCGCTGACCTCTTCAGGGTTGAAGGTGATCGCGACATAGAAGTAGGTAAAGAACACAATCATGGCGAAGTACATCACCATGTAGATGGGGTGGTCACCGCGGGTCAGGTTGTTGTTGATCCACTCAACCCACGGCTGCATCGACTCCCCCGCCTTCGGCTGGTTGAACTGCGAGATCAACGCCGGCAGGTAGAGCATCGAGGAAGCGAAGATGACGGGAATGACGCCGGCCATGTTCACCTTGATGGGGATGTAGGTACTGGTGCCGCCCACAGTGCGGCGCCCGATCATCCTCTTGGCGTACTGCACCGGGATGCGGCGCTGGGACTGCTCCACGAAAACCACCAGGGCAACCGTGAGCAGGCCGATGGCCAGCACAATGAAGAACGTTCCCGGACCCTGTGCGGTCCAGATGGCGCCCAGCGAGGTGGGGAAGCCGGCAGCGATCGCCGTGAAGATCAGCAGCGACATGCCGTTGCCGACGCCCTTCTCGGTCACGAGCTCACCCATCCACATGATGAGGCCGGTGCCGGCCGTCAGCGTGATGACGATGAGGATCGTGGTGATGACGCTCTGGTCCGGGATGATGGGCAGGTTGCAGCCGGGCAGCAGCTGGCCGGACCGCGCCAGCGACACCAGCGTCGTGGCGTTCAGCAGGCCAAGGGCGATGGTCAGGTACCGCGTGTACTGCGTCAGCTTGGACTGCCCGGAGGCGCCCTCTTCGTAGAGCTGCTGGAAACGCGGGATGACCACGCGCAGCAGCTGCACAATGATGCTCGCCGTGATGTACGGCATGATGCCCAGGGCGAAGATGGAGACCTGCAGCAGTGCACCACCGCTGAAAAGATTGACGAGCTGGTAGATCCCGCCCTGGGTCTGCCCGTTCGACAAGCATTGCTGGACATTCTGGTAGCTCACACCGGGCGAGGGGATAAAGGCTCCCAAGCGGAAGATTGTGATGATTCCCAGCGTGAACAACAACTTGCGTCGCAGATCAGGCGTCCGAAACGCCCGGCCGAATGCGCTTAGCAAGCGTCCTCCTCAGTTGTTAATAAGTCTTGTGATGCAGGTCTATAAACCCAACAACCGAGTCTAACCGGTGTTTGCGGCATGCGAACAATCCGGAAGACCCAATAGGTATGAAAAAACTCCCGGCACAGGGGCCTCGGCCCCCGTGCCGGGAGTTTGCGCAGCAGGCTAATGCCCACCGGCTCCGGGACAGAATCCCTTAGAGCGCGGTGGTGCTTCCGCCGGCGGCAGCGATCTTTTCAGCGGCGCTGGCCGAGAATGCGTGGACGGTGACGTCAACCTTGACGGTGATGTCGCCGGTGCCAAGCACCTTCACGGGCTGGTTCTTGCGAACGGCACCCTTTTCGACCAGGTTCTCCACGGTGACGGTGCCACCTTCCGGGAACAGCTCGTTGAGCTTCTCCAGGTTCACAACCTGGAACTCAACCCGGAACGGGTTCTTGAAGCCGCGCAGCTTCGGCAGGCGCATGTGCAGCGGCAGCTGGCCGCCGGCAAAGCCAGCCTTTACCTGGTAGCGGGCCTTCGTACCCTTGGTACCGCGACCGGCGGTCTTACCCTTGGAGCCTTCACCACGACCAACACGGGTCTTGGCGGTTTTGGCACCCGGGGCGGGACGCAGGTGGTGAACCTTCAGAGCGCTCTGCTTCTCAGCAGCTGCGGTCTCGGACGTGTTCTTCTCTGCCATTACTTCGCCTCCTCAACATTCACGAGGTGCGGAACCGTGTTGAGCATTCCCACGGTCACGGCGTCGGCGGTGCGGACAACGGTGTGTCCGATCCGCTTCAGGCCGAGGGACCGCAGGGTGTCGCGCTGGTTCTGCTTGGCGCCAATGACGCCCTTAATCTGGGTGATCTCCAACTTGGCGTCGGAGGGAATCAGGTTCTTAGCCATGACTTAGACCCCTGCCTTCTGGTTCATCAGAGCCTTCACCAGTGCCGGCGGAGCGATCTCGTCAAGCGGCAGGCCACGGCGTGCTGCCACGGCTGCCGGCTCTTCGAGGCGCTTCAGGGCATCAACGGTCGCGTGAACGATGTTGATGGCGTTGGAGGAACCGAGCGACTTGGAGAGGATGTCGTGGATGCCCACGCACTCCAGTACTGCACGGACCGGACCACCGGCGATAACACCGGTACCGGCGGAAGCCGGACGCAGCATTACGACGCCTGCAGCCGCTTCACCCTGAACGCGGTGAGGGATGGAGTTGCCAACGCGGGGAACGCGGAAGAAGGACTTCTTGGCCTCTTCAACGCCCTTGGCGATAGCCGCGGGAACTTCCTTGGCCTTGCCGTAACCGACGCCGACCAGACCGTTACCGTCACCAACGACGACGAGTGCGGTGAAGCTGAAGCGACGACCACCCTTGACGACCTTGGAAACGCGGTTGATGGTTACCACGCGCTCGATGAACTGGTTCTTCTCGGCTTCACGTCCGCCATCGCGGCCGCCACGGCCACCGCGGTCGCCGCGGCCCTGGCCACGGTCGCCACGCTCGCCGCGACGGGCACCACCACGGCGGTCCTCGGTTGCGGGAGCAGTGGTCTCAGCAGCTGCGGCTTCGGTCGCCTTCTCTTCTGCAGACACAGTGTCCTTTTCCTTGTTTGCTTCGGTCACAGTGACAGCCCACCTTCGCGTGCACCGTCAGCGACGGCGGCGATCCGGCCGTGGTACTTGTTACCACCACGGTCGAAAACGACGGCTTCGACGCCGGCAGCCTTGGCACGCTCGGCGACGAGCTCGCCAACGCGCTTGGCCTTGGCGGTCTTGTCACCGTCGAATGCACGAAGGTCAGCTTCCAGAGTGGACGCGCTCGCTACGGTCTGGCCAATGGTGTCGTCGACAACCTGGACAAATACGTGGCGTGCGGAGCGGTTGACGACCAGGCGAGGACGTACAGCCGTTCCGGAAATGCGCTTGCGGATACGAAGCTGGCGGCGGCTGCGCGAAGCAGACTTGCTCTTGTTCGTACGCTTCTTGTTAATGGCGATGGCCATGGTTACTTACCAGCCTTTCCGACCTTGCGGCGGATGACTTCGCCCGCGTAGCGGATGCCCTTGCCCTTGTACGGGTCAGGCTTGCGCAGCTTGCGAATGTTGGCAGCAACCTCGCCGACCTGCTGCTTGTTGATGCCTGAGACAGAGAGCTTGGTCGGACCCTCTACTGCAAAGGTGATGCCAGCCGGAGCCGCAACGTTGACCGGGTGGCTGTAGCCCAGAGCGAACTCAAGGTCAGAACCCTTGGCCTGAACGCGGTAACCGGTACCGACGATTTCGAGCTTCTTCTCGTAGCCTGCGGTGACGCCCTGGATCATGTTGGCGATCAGGGTGCGGGTCAGGCCGTGGAGCGAACGGGAGGCCCGCTCGTCGTTCGGGCGGGTGACGGTCAGGGTGCTGTCTTCCAGCGCAACCTCGATCGGGCTGGCCACAGTGTGGGTCAGCTCGCCCTTGGAACCCTTGACGCTGACGACAGAGCCGTCAACCTTGACCTCAACGCCGGCAGGAACGGTGATGGGGAGACGTCCAATACGTGACATTATTCTCTTCCTTTCCCGTTACCAGACGTAAGCGAGGACTTCGCCGCCCACGCCCTTCTTGCCGGCCTGCTTGTCAGTCAGGAGGCCGGAAGAGGTGGACAGAATTGCGATACCCAGGCCACCCAGCACGTGCGGCAGGTTGGTGGACTTCGCGTAAACGCGGAGACCCGGCTTGGAGATGCGACGGACACCCGCGATTGAACGCTCGCGGTTCGGACCGAACTTGAGGTCGATGGTCAGCTTCTTGCCGACTTCAGCGTCCTCTTCCTTCCAGCCGGCGATAAAACCTTCGGCCTTGAGGATGTCAGCAACACGAGCCTTGAGCTTGCTGTAAGGCATGGAGACTGAATCGTGGTATGCCGAGTTTGCGTTACGCAGGCGCGTAAGCATATCTGCGACAGGATCTGTCATAGTCATTTGGGCACTTGCCCTTCCTCGTAACGGTTTCCGCCGTTCTGTCCCAGTGGAACCAGAGCGGCCGGACCTTTTACGTAGTTAATTAAGCTTCGGTTTTGAACGGGAAACCAAGCGCCTTGAGCAGCGCGCGGCCTTCGTCGTCGGTCTTGGCGGTGGTCACAACCGTGATGTCCATACCGCGGGTGCGGTCGATGGAGTCCTGGTCGATCTCGTGGAACATAACCTGCTCGGTCAGACCGAAGGTGTAGTTGCCGTTGCCATCAAACTGCTTGCCGCTGAGGCCGCGGAAGTCGCGGATACGGGGCAGGGCCAGCGTGACCAGACGGTCCACGAATTCCCACATGCGGTCGCCGCGCAGGGTTGCGTGTGCACCAATGGGCATGCCTTCGCGCAGCTTGAACTGGGCGATCGACTTGCGGGCCTTGGTGACCTGCGGCTTCTGGCCGGTGATCAGGGTGAGGTCGCGGACAGCGCCGTCGATCAGCTTGGAGTCCTTGGCGGCATCTCCAACACCCATGTTCACTACAACCTTGACCAGACGGGGAACCTGGTTCACGTTCTCGTACTTGAATTCCTCAAGAAGCGAGCTCTTGATGGAATCGGCGTACTTGGTCTTCAGACGAGGAACGATCTTCGTTGCCGGAGTCTCGAGAGTCTCAGTCATTAGATGTCCTTCCCGGAGCTCTTGGCCACGCGGATGCGGACGGTCTTCTTGACGCCGTCCTTCTCAACGGTGTCGAGGCGGAAACCAACGCGGGTCGGCTTCTTGGTGGACGGGTCAACGAGAGCCACGTTGGAAACGTGGATCGGAGCCTCGACAACCTCGATGCCGCCGGTCTTGGTGCCGCGCTGCGACTGGCCGACCTTGGTGTGCTTGGTTACGCGGTTGATACCCTCAACCAGCACGCGGTTGGTGTCCGGGAACACGCGCAGAACCTTGCCCTGCTTGCCACGGTCGCCGCCGCGCTCAGCCTTGGCGCCAGTGATGACCTGAACCAGGTCACCCTTCTTGATCTTAGCCATGGACTAGAGCACCTCCGGAGCCAGAGAAACGATCTTCATGAACTTCTTGTCACGGAGTTCACGACCAACCGGTCCGAAGATACGGGTACCGCGGGGGTCGCCGTCGTTCTTCAGGATGACGGCTGCGTTCTCGTCAAACTTGATGTAGGAACCATCCGCACGGCGGCGTTCCTTCTTGGTACGGACGATGACAGCCTTGACGACGTCGCCCTTCTTTACGTTGCCGCCCGGAATTGCATCCTTGACGGTTGCGACGATTACGTCGCCAATGCCTGCGTAGCGACGGCCAGATCCACCGAGAACGCGAATGGTAAGGATTTCCTTAGCACCCGTGTTGTCGGCGACCTTGAGTCGCGACTCCTGCTGAATCACTATTTACTCCTTGCGTCGCGCCGGTTCTCAGACCGAAAATCTTTCTACGGAATGAGCCTTGCGGAACGGTTGATCGGGGTGTCTCTTGACCTGACTGGATTTTGCCAGACCAGGCCTAAACGCCCGTGCCACAAACAGTTGCTTCCCAAGCCCGTGGAGGCGCAAGGGGGCACTATGCCGTGGCACGATTGTTTACGAGGTTTGCTGTCGGCGCACAACAGGCGCCATACAAACTCAAAATCTTAGCATAGTTTGGGCCAGGCTCCATATCACCTGCGGCCACTCCCCCGCAACGTACGACGGCGTCACGCAGGGCGGCCTTTTGGCCCACCGGCGGTGACACTCCCCCGCAAAACCTGGCCGCCGTCGTCGTACGCGTCCCCAAAACCTGCGCCGCGTGACGGACGATCCCCCGCTTAATGGGGAAACCCCCGCTCCCAAAGGGAACGGGGGTTTCCATGCAGCAAGGCTGCGGGTGTTACTTGGCCTTTTCGAGGATTTCCACGAGCCGCCAGTTCTTGGTGGCGGACAGCGGCCGGGTCTCGGCGATGACAACCAGGTCGCCGATGCCGGCGGTGTTCTGCTCGTCGTGTGCCTTGACCTTGGAGGTGCGGCGGATGACCTTGCCGTACAGGGCGTGCTTCACGCGGTCTTCAACCTGAACAACGATGGTCTTGTCCATCTTGTCAGAGACCACGTAGCCGCGACGCGTCTTACGGTAACCGCGCTGCTCAGCCGTAGCTGCCGTAGCAGTTTCCGTCACGTTCTCGTCCTTTTCACTCACTTGGCGTCCTCCTCAGTCTCAGCCTCGGCCGGCGTTTCCGCCTTCTTAGCTGCAGACTTCTTGGACTTCTTTTCTTCCTTGGCTTCCACAACCGGTGCGGCAACCTCGGCACGAATGCCCAGCTCGCGCTCACGGAGAACGGTGTAGATGCGTGCGATGTCCTTCTTTACCGCGCGCAGACGACCGTGGTTCTCCAGCTGTCCGGTGGCGGACTGGAAACGCAGGTTGAACAGCTCTTCCTTGGACTTGCGGAGTTCCTCAACGAGACGCTCGTTGTCGAAACCGTCCAGCTGTGCGGGTGCAAGATCCTTTGACCCAACTGCCATTTCTATTCACCACCTTCGCGACGCACAATGCGTGCCTTCAACGGGAGCTTGTGGATCGCCAGGCGCAGGGCCTCGCGAGCTACCTCATCACTGACACCGGAGAGTTCAAAGAGAACCCGGCCCGGCTTGACGTTGGCGACCCACCATTCCGGCGAACCCTTACCGGAACCCATGCGGGTTTCGGCAGGCTTCTTGGTCAGCGGACGGTCCGGGTAGATGTTGATCCAGACCTTACCGCCACGCTTGATGTGGCGGGTCATCGCGATACGGGCAGATTCGATCTGACGGTTCGTGACGTATGCCGGGCTCAGGGCCTGGATGCCGTACTCACCGAAGGAGACCTTGGTGCCGCCCGTGGCAGCGCCGGAACGACCCGGGTGGTGCTGCTTACGGTGCTTGACTCGACGTGGGATAAGCATTTAAGCCTGTCCTCCTTCTGCTGCCTGTGCCGGAGCTGCTGCCTCGGCTGCCGGAGCTGCAGCAGCAGGTGCTGCGTCGGCTGCCGGACGGTCGTTACGACGACGGCGGTCACCACGGTCAGCGCCACCCGGGCGACCCGGACGGTCGCCGGAGCGGCCGCGGGACGGAGCAGCAGCTGCCTGCTGAGCCAGTTCCTTGGAGGTGACGTCGCCCTTGTAGATCCAGACCTTCACGCCGATGCGGCCGAAGGTGGTCTTGGCTTCGTAGAAGCCGTAGTCGATGTTCGCGCGGAGGGTGTGCAGGGGCACACGGCCTTCACGGTAGAACTCCGAGCGGGACATTTCTGCGCCACCCAGACGGCCCGAGCAAGCGATACGGATACCCTTGGCACCGGCACGCTGTGCGGACTGCATGGCCTTCTTCATCGCACGGCGGAATGCCACGCGGGAAGTCAGCTGCTCTGCAACACCCTGGGCAACAAGCTGGGCTTCCATCTCGGGGTTCTTGACCTCGAGGATGTTCAGCTGGACCTGCTTGCCGGTGAGCTTTTCGAGCTCGCCACGGATGCGGTCTGCCTCGGCGCCGCGGCGGCCGATGACGATGCCCGGACGTGCCGTGTGGATGTCCACGCGGACACGGTCGCGGGTGCGCTCGATCTCAACCTTGGCGATGCCGGCGCGCTCCATGCCCGTGGACATGAGCTGGCGGATACGGATGTCTTCGCGAACGAAGTCCTTGTACCGCTGGCCGGACTTGGTGCTGTCAGCGAACCAGTGCGATACGTGATCGGTGGTGATGCCGAGTCGGAACCCGTGCGGGTTTACTTTCTGTCCCACTTAGCGAGCCTCCTCTTTCTCCGGGGTAGCGACTACCACGGTGATGTGGCTCGTGCGCTTCTTGATCTGAAATGCACGACCCTGAGCACGCGGCTGGAACCGCTTCATGGTCGGGCCTTCATCAACAAACGCTTCGCTGATGATGAGGTCACCTTCGTCAAACGCAACACCGTCGCGGTCCGCGAGGACCCGGGCGTTGGAGATTGCCGACTGAACTACCTTGAATACCGGCTCCGAAGCTGCCTGGGGGGCAAACTTCAGAATTGCCAGAGCCTCGTTCGCTTGCTTTCCACGAACAAGGTTGACGACGCGCCGGGCCTTCATAGGCGTTACGCGGATGTGGCGCGCAATTGCCTTGGCTTCCATTGCTTTCCTTCTCTCGTCTTTGACGTAAGTGCAGGCGCCTAGCGGCGCTTGCCCTTACGGTCGTCCTTGACATGGCCGCGGAATGTCCGCGTGGGAGCGAATTCGCCGAGCTTGTGCCCGACCATCGACTCGGTGACAAACACCGGGATGTGCTTGCGTCCGTCGTGCACGGCGATCGTGTGCCCGAGCATGTCGGGGATGATCATCGAACGGCGGGACCAGGTCTTGATGACGTTCTTGGTGCCCTTTTCGTTTTCCCTTGCGACCTTCACAAAGAGGTGCTGGTCAACGAAAGGACCTTTTTTCAGGCTGCGTGGCATGTGTCCAGGCTCCTATCGCTTGTTCTTGCCAGTACGACGGCGACGAACAATAAGCTTGTCGCTCTCTTTGTTGGGGCGGCGGGTACGGCCTTCAGGCTTACCGTTCGGGTTGACCGGGTGACGACCACCGGAGGTCTTACCTTCACCACCACCGTGCGGGTGGTCAACCGGGTTCATGGCGACACCACGGACGGTCGGGCGAACGCCCTTCCACCGCATACGGCCGGCCTTGCCCCAGTTGATGTTCGACTGCTCGGCGTTGCCGACCTCGCCGATCGTGGCGCGGCAGCGCACGTCAACATTGCGGATTTCGCCGGAGGGCAGACGCAGCTGGGCGAAACGGCCTTCCTTGGCGACGAGCTGAACAGAAGCACCGGCGGAACGGGCCATCTTGGCGCCGCCGCCCGGACGCAGCTCAACCGCGTGGATAACAGTACCCACGGGGATGTTGCGCAGGGGCAGGTTGTTGCCAGGCTTGATGTCAGCGTTGGCGCCGGCTTCCACGAAGTCGCCCTGGGAGAGCTTGTTCGGGGCGATGATGTAACGCTTGGTGCCATCAACGTAGTGCAGGAGGGCGATGCGAGCCGTGCGGTTCGGATCGTACTCGATTTCGGCAACGCGGGCGTTGACGCCGTCCTTGTCGTGGCGACGGAAGTCGATCAGACGGTACTGGCGCTTGTGCCCACCACCCTTGTGACGGGTGGTGATCTTACCGGTGTTGTTACGGCCGCCCTTTTTGGGCAGCGGACGTACCAACGACTTTTCCGGCGTCGACCGCGTGATTTCGGTGAAGTCAGCTACGCTCGAGCCGCGACGGCCCGGCGTAGTCGGCTTGTATTTACGGATTCCCATAATTTATTTCCTCGTTAAAGTGGTCTCCGCTACGCGAGCGGACCGCCGAAGATGTCGATAGTGCCTTCTTTGAGGGTCACAATGGCACGCTTGGTGTTCTTGCGGGTTCCCCATCCGAATTTGGTGCGCTTGCGCTTACCGGCACGGTTGATGGTGTTGATCGATTCGACCTTGACGGAGAAAATCTTCTCCACGGCCAGCTTGATCTCGGTCTTGTTCGAGCGGGGGTCCACCAGGAAGGTGTACTTGCCCTCGTCGATCAGGCCGTAGCTCTTTTCCGAGACGACGGGTGCAAGCACGACGTCGCGCGGGTCTTTGATGGTGGCTGCGCTCACTTGGCATCCTCCTCGTTCTTTGCAGCCTTGTCAGCAACGAATGCTTCGTAGGCAGCGTTAGTGAAGATTACGTCGTCAGAAACGAGCACGTCGTAGGTGTTCAGCTGGTCCACGTACAGGACGTGAACTTCCGGGAGGTTGCGCACGGACAGTGCAGCAACATCGTTGGAACGCTCAATCACAACGAGCAGGTTCTTGCGCTCGGAGACGCCGCGCAGGGCTGCCAGTGCTGCCTTGGAGGACGGCGTGTCGCCGGCAACCAGTTCAGAAACGACGTGGACGCGGCCGTTACGGGCACGGTCAGAGAGTGCGCCGCGCAGGGCAGCAGCAATCATCTTCTTGGGGGTCCGCTGGCTGTAGTCACGCGGGGTGGGACCGTGGACAACGCCACCGCCGGTCATGTGAGGAGCACGGATGGAACCCTGACGGGCGCGGCCGGTACCCTTCTGCTTGAACGGCTTGCGGCCTGCACCGGAAACTTCGGCGCGGGTCTTGGTCTTGTGGGTACCCTGGCGAGCAGCAGCGAGCTGGGCAACGACGACCTGGTGCAGCAGCGGCACGTTGGTCTGAACGTCGAAGATCTCTGCAGGCAGGTCAACCTTGACAGTGTTAGCCATTGAACTAGGCTCCCTTCACGGCGGTGCGTACGAGTACGACCTGGCCGCGGGCACCGGGAACGGCGCCCTTGATCAGGAGCAGCGACTTCTCGACGTCAACCGCGTGGACCGTGAGGTTCAGCGTGGTGTGACGAACGGCGCCCATGCGGCCGGCCATTTTCATGCCCTTGAAGACGCGGCTCGGGGTGGATGCGCCACCGATTGAACCGGGCTTACGGTGGTTCTTGTGGGCACCGTGGGAAGCTCCAACGCCGTGGAAGCCGTGACGCTTCATAACACCGGCGAAGCCCTTACCCTTGGTGGTGCCTACGACGTCGATCTTCTGGCCGGCTTCGAAGACCTCTACGGAGAGCTCCTGGCCCAGCTCGTACTCAGCAGCATCTGCGGTACGGAGTTCGACGACGTGACGGCGAGGCGTGACGCCTGCCTTTTCAAAGTGACCAGCCAGCGGCTTGGTGACCTTGCGGGGATCGATCTGGCCGTAGCCGATCTGAACGGCGACGTAGCCATCAGTCTCTGCGTTACGCAGCTGGGTGATGACGTTCGAGTCAGCCTGGACAACAGTGACGGGGATGAGCTTGTTGTTCTCGTCCCAGACCTGGGTCATGCCGAGCTTCGTGCCCAGCAGGCCCTTTACGTTACGGGTTGCGGTCATAGTCTCTCAGCACCTCCCTACAGCTTGATTTCGATGTTCACGTCGGCCGGCAGGTCGAGACGCATGAGCGAGTCAACAGCCTTGGGCGTGGGGTCGATGATGTCGATCAGACGCTTGTGCGTGCGCATTTCAAAGTGCTCGCGGCTGTCCTTGTACTTGTGGGGAGAGCGGATAACGCAGTACACGTTCTTCTCCGTGGGCAGCGGCACCGGGCCGACTACCGTTGCGCCTGCGCGCGTGACCGTCTCAACGATCTTCCGTGCTGAAACGTCAATGACCTCGTGGTCGTATGACTTCAGCCGGATGCGGATTTTTTGTCCCGCCATGTCGCCTGACTCTCTTTCAGTAAGTGCTGCTCTGTTTACTTGCGTGTTGTGTGGCTGCCGAAGCAATTGAAGTCGTAACTACCACCCGCCGCACAAGCTGAATCCGGATGAATCCGGGTTCCTCAACCTGCCGGCGCACCCGACCCCCGCGGTCGGGCGTGTCGCGCTGTGCAAAACGCACGAGCCCGCAGTTCCTTGGGGGTTGGGTTATGTTTGGGCTTCAACCTGGACCCTGACACCCGGCATTATCCGGATCGGGACGCGAAAAAGCGCTTGAACAACTCATCTAGTATGCCGGAAATTATCCGAGTAAGCGAATCGGGCCCTTCGGCCGCCGGTCACGCTGGCCAAACGCTCATTGCCGCCGGCAATCATCGGTTGGATGATGGGTAAATGGCCGTGCAGAACGCCGACGCCGGCAACGACGCAGCCAACCCGGATTCAGTGCAAAACCTTGCCGGACGCCTGCGCCCGGATTTCACCCTGGGCGTTGCTGCCGCGGCCTTCCAGATCGAAGGCGCCATCGCGGCGGACGGGCGCGGGCCGTCGGGCTGGGACGCCTTTGCCGCCACGCCGGGCAACATCCTCAACGGGCACTCGCCGCAGGTGGCCTGTGACCACTATAACCGCGTGCCGGAAGACGTTGCCCTCATGCGCGAGCTCGGCATCGACTCCTACCGCTTCTCAATCTCATGGCCCAGGATCCATCCGGAGGGCCACGGCGCAGCCAACCCGCGGGGCCTGGACTTTTATGACCGGCTGGTTGACCTGCTGCTGGCGGCAGGCATCTCCCCCATGGCCACGCTCTACCACTGGGACACTCCCCTTCCGCTTGAGCGCAATGGAGGGTGGATGAACCGCGCTACGGCCGAACGCTTCGCGGAATACGCGGCGGCAGCCGGCAAACGGCTCGGCGACCGGGTGGCGCAGTGGGTGACGCTCAACGAGCCCGTGTCCGTCACGCTGAACGGCTACGCACTCGGCGTCCACGCACCCGGCCGCGACCTGCTCTTCAAGGCGCTGCCTTCGGTCCACCACCAGCTGCTCGGCCACGGACTCGCGGTCCAGGCCCTGCGCGCCGCCGGCGTGGCCGGGACCATCGGCGTCACCAACCTGCACTCCCCCGTACGCCCTGCCACCCGCCGGCTGGCGGACAGGCTGCTGGCCAAGGTCTGCGACCTTGTCCTCAACCGGGTGTACGCCGATCCCATCTTGCTGGGACGATATCCTGCCCCGCCGCTTGCCGCGCGCCCGTGGTTCAGGTTTCTGTCCCGGACGTCCGACGACGACCTCCGCCTGATCAGCCAACCGCTCGACTTCTACGGGGTGAACTACTACTACCCTGTGCGCGTGGCCGCAGGCCAAGGACCGACGGACACCCCGGCAGGCAATGCGCAAGCCATGGCGCGGGTGCCGTTCCATTTTGCAGCTTTCCCCGAGTACGCCACCACGGGCTTCGGGTGGCCGGTGGCACCGGACCACCTGGGCATCCTGCTGCGGGAGCTCAAGGACAGGTACGGGACGGCCTTGCCGCCGGTCTATATCACCGAGAGCGGCGCAAGCTTTCCGGAGCCCGAACACGTGACCGGCCCTATCGCGGACTCGGGGCGCATCGACTACCTGGCGCACCACCTGGACCAGGCGGTCAACGCCACTGGACCCGGCGGCATCGCGCAGGACGTGCAACTGCTCGGCTACTTCGTCTGGACGTTCATGGACAACTTCGAATGGGCCGCCGGGTATTCACAGCGTTTCGGCCTCGTGCATGTGGACTTCGATACCCTGAAACGGACGCCCAAGAAGTCCTTCTATTGGCTTCAGGCACTGAACCGGGCACGCTCGCGCACGGCCTGAGGGCCGGCCAACCCGCGCCTGGCGACCGGCCGCCGGATCTACCGGTCCTTGTTGGCCTACTGGTTCTTGTTCGCCCGGTTAATCCGCTTGGCACGCTCAATCTCGTGGCGGAAGTGCTTTTTCGCCCAAACCACGCCCACCACCACGGCGGCAATCACCAGCAGGAAAATTAGCCAACCCATGATGCTCCCTCGTTGTCGCTGATCTGTCGCGAGCACTAACCCTATCAGGGACCAGGCGCGGTCCGCAGGCAGGAACCGCAGAGACAAAAACAGCCCCGCTGCCAAGGGCAGCGGGGCTGTTTTCGAAGATCAGGCCGGTAACCGGCCCGCGATCAGCAAGAGTTACTTGTTGATCTTGGTGACACGTCCCGAACCAACGGTGCGGCCGCCTTCACGGATAGCGAAGCCGAGGCCCTCTTCCATAGCGATCGGCTGGATGAGCGCAACGGTCATCTCAGTGTTGTCGCCGGGCATAACCATTTCCGTGCCTTCCGGCAGGGTGATAACGCCGGTTACGTCCGTGGTACGGAAGTAGAACTGCGGGCGGTAGTTCGAGTAGAACGGGTTGTGACGTCCGCCTTCGTCCTTGGACAGGATGTAGACGTTGGCCTCGAAGTCGGTGTGCGGGGTGATGGAACCCGGCTTGACGACAACCTGGCCACGCTCGACGTCGTCGCGCTTCAGACCGCGGAGCAGCAGGCCACAGTTCTCGCCGGCCCATGCTTCGTCGAGCTGCTTGTGGAACATCTCGATACCGGTAACCGTGGTCTTCTGGACCGGGCGGATACCGACGATCTCGACCTCAGAGTTGATGGCGAGGGTACCGCGCTCGGCGCGACCCGTCACAACGGTGCCACGACCGGTGATGGTGAAGACGTCTTCGATCGGCATCAGGAACGGCTTGTCGCGGTCACGTACGGGGTCCGGAACGGACTCGTCGACAGCAGCCATCAGGTCCTCAACGGACTTGACCCACTCGGGGTCGCCTTCCAGGGCCTTCAGGCCGGAAACGCGGACAACCGGTGCTTCGTCGCCGTCGAAGCCCTGCGAGCTCAGGAGCTCACGAACTTCCATTTCGACGAGGTCGAGGAGTTCCTCGTCGTCAACCATGTCTGCCTTGTTCAGCGCGACCAGCAGGTAGGGAACACCAACCTGGCGGGCGAGCAGAACGTGCTCGCGGGTCTGAGCCATCGGGCCGTCAGTAGCGGCAACCACGAGGATTGCGCCGTCCATCTGAGCAGCACCGGTGATCATGTTCTTGATGTAGTCAGCGTGACCCGGAGCGTCTACGTGTGCGTAGTGGCGCTTCTCGGTCTGGTACTCAACGTGGGAGATGTTGATGGTAATGCCGCGCTGACGCTCTTCCGGAGCAGAGTCGATCGACGCGAAGTCACGCTTCTCGTTGAGAGTCGGGTACTTGTCGTACAGCACCTTGGAAATGGCGGCCGTCAACGTCGTCTTACCGTGGTCAACGTGACCGATGGTACCGATGTTAACGTGCGGCTTAGTCCGCTCGAACTTTGCCTTTGCCACAGGTTCCTCCTAGAACGTTTTTCAAATGGCTTACCTTCGACCGCGCTTATCGCGGCAGAAACTCCAGTAAGTCTACTTGGGGGCTTTGGATTGGTGAAATTGCAGATTCAGGAACTAATACTAGTGCCTAAAGCCTGTTCGTGCTGATGGCCGGAACCGGGCCGGAACCAGTGTTCCGGCCATCCGCACTAGGTGTGTTCCGCAGAGGAAACGCACCTGGTTTTTCGCAGCTTGTCGCGTGGACAGTCCTGGGGACTATTCGCCGCGGGACTTCTGGATGATCTCGTCGGCAACTGCCTTCGGGACCTCGGCGTAGCTGTTGAACGTCATGGAGTACACAGCGCGGCCCTGGGTCTTGGAACGCAGGTCACCGATGTAACCGAACATGCCGGACAGCGGAACGTGCGCGCGGACAACCTTGACGCCCTGTGCATCTTCCATGGACTGCATCTGGCCACGGCGGGAGTTGAGGTCACCGATAACTTCACCCATGTATTCCTCAGGGGTGCGGACCTCGACATCCATCAGCGGTTCGAGCAGAACAGGGTTCGCCTTGCGTGCGGCTTCCTTGAAAGCCATACGGCCGGCGATCTTGAACGCCATTTCCGAGGAGTCAACATCGTGGTAAGCGCCGTCAATCAGCGTTGCCTTGATGCCCACAACCGGGTAGCCGGCCAGGACGCCGTCGTTCAGCGCATCCTGGATACCGGCGTCGACCGACGGGATGTACTCGCGGGGAACGCGGCCACCGGTGACCTTGTTCTCGAACTCGTACAGCTCGCCTTCGGAGGTGTCCATCGGCTCGATCGCAATCTGGATCTTTGCGAACTGGCCGGAACCACCGGTCTGCTTCTTGTGCGTGTAGTCGTGACGCTCTACAGCACGCTTGATGGTTTCGCGGTAGGCAACCTGCGGCTTACCAACGTTTGCCTCGACCTTGAATTCGCGGCGCATGCGGTCCACCAGGATGTCCAGGTGGAGCTCGCCCATGCCGGCGATGATGGTCTGGCCGGTGTCTTCGTTGAGGGAGACCTGGAAGGTCGGGTCCTCAGCGGAGAGCTTCTGGATGGCCGTGGAGAGCTTCTCCTGGTCACCCTTGGTGTTCGGCTCGATGGCAACCGAGATCACGGGCTCCGGGAAGCTCATGGACTCGAGGACGATCTGGTTGGAGGAGTCGCACAGGGTGTCGCCCGTGGTGGTGTCCTTCAGACCGATGGCTGCGTAGATGTGGCCCGCGGTAGCGCCGTCGACCGGCATTTCCTTGTTGGCGTGCATCTGGAACAGCTTGCCGATGCGCTCCTTCTTGCCCTTGGTGGAGTTAACCACCTGCGCGCCTGCTTCCACGTGACCGGAGTACACGCGAACGAAGGTGAGCTGGCCGAAGAACGGGTGCGCGGCGATCTTGAACGCCAGTGCAGAGAACGGCTCTTCGGAAGAAGGCTTGCGGGTCAGTTCCTTCTCTTCGTCGCGGGGATCGTGACCGATCATCGGCGGGACGTCGAGCGGGTTCGGCAGGTAGTCGACGACAGCATCGAGCATCGGCTGAACGCCACGGTTCTTGAACGCGGAACCACAGAATACCGGGTAGATCTCGGAGTTGATCGTCATCTTGCGGATGCCGGCCTTGAGTTCGTCGATGGTGATTTCTTCACCTTCGAGGTACTTCTCCATGAGTTCTTCAGAGGACTCTGCGACGGCTTCCACGAGGTTTGCGCGGTATTCCTCGGCCTTGGCCTTGAGGTCTTCCGGGATTTCGCGGATTTCGTACTTGGCGCCCATGGTGACGTCACCCTTGGCATCGCCAGGCCATACGAGCGAACGCATGTACAGCAGGTCAACGACGCCGATGAAGTCGTTCTCGGCACCGATCGGCAGCTGCATAACCAGCGGCTTGGCACCGAGGCGGCTGATGATGGTGTCTACGGTGAAGTAGAAGTCAGCGCCGAGCTTGTCCATCTTGTTGACGAAGCAGATACGCGGAACGTTGTACTTGTCAGCCTGGCGCCAAACGGTCTCAGACTGCGGCTCAACGCCTTCCTTGCCATCGAAGACGGCAACTGCACCGTCGAGGACGCGCAGGGAGCGCTCAACCTCAACCGTGAAGTCCACGTGGCCCGGGGTGTCGATGATGTTGATCTGGTTGTTCTCCCAGAAGCAGGTCACGGCGGCAGACGTGATGGTGATGCCGCGTTCCTTTTCCTGTTCCATCCAGTCAGTGGTCGAAGCGCCGTCGTGCGTTTCGCCAATCTTGTGGTTCACACCTGTGTAGAACAGGATGCGCTCGGTGGTGGTGGTCTTGCCGGCATCGATGTGGGCCATGATGCCGATGTTGCGGACCTTACTAAGGTCTGTAAGCACGTCCTGTGCCACGGTGTCTCCCTTTCGGATGGACTACGCGTTCGCCGCCGGCTCGTCTGAGCCGGCGGCGTCCGGGAAGTTTTACCAGCGGTAGTGGGCGAAGGCCTTGTTGGACTCGGCCATCTTGTGGGTGTCTTCGCGACGCTTCACAGCGGCACCGAGACCGTTCGAGGCATCCAGGATTTCGTTCTGGAGGCGCTCGGTCATCGTCTTTTCGCGGCGGGCCTTGGAGTAGCCGACCAGCCAACGCAGGGCGAGGGCGGTGGAGCGGCCCGGCTTGACCTCGACCGGAACCTGGTAGGTGGCGCCACCGACACGGCGGGAGCGGACCTCGAGGGAAGGCTTGACGTTGTCCATGGCCTTCTTGAGGGCTGCAACGGGGTCGCCGCCGGACTTCGCACGGGCACCTTCGAGTGCACCGTAAACGATGCGCTCTGCGGTGGACTTCTTACCGTCAACCAGCACCTTGTTGATCAGCTGGGTAACCAGCGGGGAGCCGTAGACGGGATCTGATACGAGCGGCCGCTTCGGGGCCGGACCCTTGCGAGGCATATTACTTCTTCTCCATCTTTGCGCCGTAGCGGCTGCGTGCCTGCTTACGGTTCTTGACACCCTGGGTATCGAGGGCACCGCGGACGATCTTGTAGCGGACACCGGGGAGGTCCTTCACACGACCACCACGAACGAGCACAATGGAGTGCTCCTGGAGGTTGTGGCCAACACCGGGGATGTAGGCGGTAACTTCAATACCACCGTTGAGGCGCACACGTGCAACCTTACGCAGAGCCGAGTTCGGCTTCTTCGGGGTGGTGGTGTAGACGCGGGTGCAAACACCGCGGCGCATCGGGCTGCCCTTAAGCGCGGGAGCCTTGGTCTTTGAGACCTTCGGCGTGCGGCCCTTGCGGACCAGCTGGTTAATCGTAGGCACTTTCGTGTTCTCCGTTTTTTTGATCTCTGCCCCCGCGCCAGGCGTCAGCCTGTCTGTGCGTGAGAGCTTTGGCGTTGTCCTTGCGGCCTAGGTACGAAACCAGGTGGGCGTGCAAAAGTGCGGCATTCGTTGCGCACGTAGCCCGCAACCCGGAAACAGGCTCCGCCCAACATCATGAGAACAAAACCAAAATGATGTTGCGGCGGCCTTCATCCACTGCCACACAGAACAATTACACAAAGTCTAGCATGGCTTGATCTGGAGCCTGAATCGGGTGTAGGGGGCGGACGACGACGGCGGGTACCGGCCGCCGTCGTCGCGCCCCAAAACGGGAAGGACCCCGCACTCACCGAGTGCGGGGTCCTTCCTTGGATTACAGACTTTCGGTCAGCGGAAGTCGTTTCCGAGGTCGTAGTCATCCAGCGGGATGGCGTGGAACTCGGGAGCTCCGTCGCCGCCCAGCGTGTCGTAGGAGAAGTCGCTGAACGCGCTCGGGCCGGTGAACAGGTTGGCCTTTGCTTCTTCAGTCGGCTCGACCGTGATCTCGGTGTAGCGCGGGAGGCCCGTGCCGGCCGGGATCAGCTTACCGATGATGACGTTCTCCTTGAGGCCGAGCAGCGGATCGCTCTTGCCTTCCATGGCCGCCTGCGTCAGGACGCGGGTGGTCTCCTGGAAGGAAGCTGCGGACAGCCAGGACTCGGTGGCCAGCGACGCCTTGGTGATACCCATGAGCTCGGGACGGCCGGAAGCCGGCGTCTTGCCCTCGGATACAACGCGGCGGTTGGCGTCCTCGAACCGGCTGCGCTCTGCCAGCTCACCGGGGAGCAGGTCGGAGTCGCCGGATTCGATGACCGTGACGCGGCGCAGCATCTGGCGGACGATGACTTCCACGTGCTTGTCGTGGATGCCAATGCCCTGGCTGCGGTACACGCCCTGCACTTCGTCCACGAGGAACTTCTGTGCGGCACGCGGGCCCATGATGCGCAGGACCTGCTTCGGGTCAACCGGGCCGTTGATGAGCTTCTGGCCCACCGTCACGTGCTGGCCGTCCTCGATCAGGAGGCGCGACCGGCGCAGGACCGGGTAGGCGATCTCTTCGGAACCGTCGTCCGGAGTGATCACCAGGCGCATCTGGCGCTCGGATTCCTCGATGGTGATGCGGCCGGCTGCTTCCGCAATCGGCGCCACACCCTTCGGGGTACGGGCTTCGAAGAGCTCCTGGATACGGGGCAGACCCTGGGTGATGTCGTCGCCACCGCTGGCGGAAACAGCACCACCGGTGTGGAACGTACGCATGGTCAGCTGGGTACCGGGTTCACCGATGGACTGCGCGGCGATGATGCCCACGGCTTCGCCGATGTCCACGGTCTTGCCGGTGGCCAGCGAACGGCCGTAGCACAGGGCACAGGTTCCTACGCTGGACTCACAGGTGAGCACGGAGCGGACCTTGACCTCGGTGATGCCGGCTGCGAACAGCTCAGCGATCACGACGTCGCCGCAGTCGGTGCCGGCCGGAGCCAGGACGTTGCCCTTGGAGTCGACGACGTCCACGGCCAGCGTACGGGCGTAGGCGCTGTTCTCGACGTTCTCGTCCAGGCTCAGCTCACCGTTGGCGTCAGCCACGGCGATCGGGGTGACGAGGCCGCGCTCGGTACCGCAGTCCTCTTCACGGACAATGACGTCCTGCGAGACGTCCACCAGACGACGGGTCAGGTAACCCGAGTTGGCGGTACGCAGCGCGGTGTCGGCAAGACCCTTACGCGCACCGTGCGTCGCGATGAAGTATTCCAGCACCGACAGGCCCTCACGGTAGGAGGACTTGATCGGACGCGGGATAATTTCACCCTTCGGGTTGGCCACCAGGCCACGGATACCCGCGATCTGACGCACCTGCATCCAGTTACCACGTGCACCGGAGGACACCATGCGGTTGATGGTGTTCATCGGCGACAGGCTGTCACGCATCGCCTGGGCGATCTCGTTGGTGGCCTTGTTCCAGATCTCGATCAGTTCCTGGCGACGCTCGTCGTCGTCGATCAGGCCCTTGTCGTACTGTCCCTGGATCTTGGCGGCGCGCTCCTCGTAACCGGCAAGGATGGCCGGCTTGGACTCCGGAACCTCGATGTCGGAGATGGCGACGGTGACGCCCGAGCGGGTGGCCCAGTAGAAACCGGCGTCCTTCAGGTTGTCCAGCGTTGCGGCCGTGACAACCTTCGGGTAACGCTCCGCGAGGTCGTTGACGATCCGGGACAGCTCGCCCTTGTCGGCAACAGCCTCAACCCAGGGGTAGTCCTCGGGCAGGGTCTCGTTGAAGAGAACCTGGCCCAGCGAGGTGTCCACCAGTGCGGGCTGACCCTGCTCCCAGCCTTCCGGAGCTTCCCAGCCGGCGTAAGGAACAAAGCCCTCAAGACGGATCTTGACCTGGGAGTTCAGGTGCAGCTCGTGTGCGTCGAACGCCATGATGGCCTCGGACACCGAACCGAAGACCCGGCCCTCACCAGCTGAACCGACACGCTTGGTGGTCAGGTGGTAGAGGCCGATGATCATATCCTGCGAAGGCAGGGTCACCGGACGGCCGTCAGACGGCTTCAGGATGTTGTTGGACGACAGCATCAGGATGCGTGCCTCAGCCTGGGCTTCGGGGCTCAGCGGCAGGTGGACTGCCATCTGGTCGCCGTCGAAGTCAGCGTTGAACGCGCCGCAAACCAGCGGGTGAAGCTGGATTGCCTTGCCTTCAACAAGCTGCGGCTCGAATGCCTGGATGCCGAGGCGGTGCAGGGTAGGTGCACGGTTGAGCAGCACCGGGTGTTCGGTGATGATCTCTTCCAGCACGTCCCAGACCTGCGGACGGTAGCGCTCGACCATGCGCTTGGCCGACTTGATGTTCTGCGCGTGGTTGAGGTCAACCAGGCGCTTCATCACGAACGGCTTGAAGAGCTCCAGTGCCATCTGCTTGGGCAGGCCACACTGGTGCAGCTTCAGCTGCGGGCCGACGACGATGACCGAACGGCCGGAGTAGTCGACGCGCTTGCCGAGCAGGTTCTGGCGGAAACGGCCCTGCTTGCCCTTGAGCATGTCGCTCAGGGACTTCAGCGGACGGTTGCCCGGACCCGTGACGGGACGGCCGCGGCGGCCGTTGTCGAAGAGGCTGTCAACAGCTTCCTGAAGCATGCGCTTCTCGTTGTTGACGATGATCTCCGGGGCACCCAGGTCAAGCAGTCGCTTGAGTCGGTTGTTGCGGTTGATCACGCGGCGGTAGAGGTCGTTGAGGTCGGAGGTCGCGAAGCGGCCACCGTCCAGCTGGACCATCGGGCGCAGTTCCGGCGGGATCACCGGGACGGCGTCCAGCACCATGCCGAGCGGGCTGTTGTTGGTGGTCAGGAATGCGTTGACCACCTTCAGGCGCTTCAGGGCGCGGGTCTTGCGCTGGCCCTTGCCGTTGGCGATGATGTCGCGCAGGTTGTCGGACTCGGCCTGCATGTCGAAGTTCTCAAGGCGCTTCTTGATGGCCTCGGCACCCATGGAGCCCTCGAAGTACATGCCGTAGCGGTCACGCAGTTCGCGGTACAGGCCCTCGTCACCTTCGAGGTCGGCGACCTTGAGGTTCTTGAAGCGGTCCCAGACCTGCTCGAGGCGCTCGATCTCGGCGTCGGCGCGCTTGCGGACGTTCGCCATCTGGCGGTCAGCGGAGTCGCGTGCCTTCTTCTTGTCGGCAGCCTTCGCGCCTTCGCCCTCGAGACGGGCAAGCTCGTTCTCAAGGTCGCGGGCGATCGCAGCGATGTCGGAGTCGCGGTTGTCGATCAGCTGCTTCTTCTCGACGTCATGCTCAACCTGCAGGTTGGGAAGTTCCGCGTGGCGGTTTTCTTCGTCGACGCTGGTGATCATGTAGGCAGCGAAGTAGATGACCTTTTCGAGGTCCTTCGGAGCCAGGTCAAGGAGGTAGCCCAGGCGGGACGGAACACCCTTGAAGTACCAGATGTGGGTAACGGGAGCAGCCAGTTCGATGTGGCCCATGCGCTCACGGCGCACCTTCGCGCGGGTGACCTCAACGCCACACCGCTCACAGATGATGCCCTTGAAGCGCACGCGCTTGTACTTGCCGCAGTAGCATTCCCAGTCACGGGACGGCCCGAAGATCTTCTCGCAGAAGAGGCCGTCCTTCTCGGGCTTGAGCGTGCGGTAGTTGATGGTTTCCGGCTTCTTAACCTCGCCGTACGACCAGCCGCGGATGTCTTCCGCGGTGGCGAGGCCGATCTGCATGAGGCCGAAGGAGGATTCGCTGGACATATGGTCCCTGTTCTCTCTTGTTCTCTAAATTCTGAAGTCTTGTTTGCGGGGAGAGGGAGGGGGCCCCCGGCGGGGGGTGAACCACCACCCGGGGGGCCCCCGCATCAACAAAGCGAAGGTGGGGGGGGGAGGGAGAGAGCGAACCGATTCCCGG
>NZ_JBHTSL010000076.1:0-23896 GCF_042795115.1 Arthrobacter sp. NPDC056493
GCCTCCCAGCGCGGGGAGGCACCGCCGTCGTGGTTTAACGGGTTGGGCTAAAGCGGGTGGGAAGGGTCAGGGGGAAACGTCAGGAGCGAAAAGTTCAGGGTCGAAACGGCCGTCAGTACTGAAACGGACGCCTAGCCTTCGTAGCTTTCGTCCGCACGGAACTCGTCGTCCGCGTCCAGCGGAACTACCCGTTCGTCGTCGTCCACTGCCTCGGAGTTGGCGGGAACAACGCGTTCTTCGGAATCAAGGAATTCGTCTTCCGCGTCCCAGTCTTCGTCCACCGGCGCGTCCTCGGCAAAGTCGTAGGCGGGATCGGACTCGATGGTGTGGCGGGTGTCCGGCTCGGGGCGCGATCCGTTGGTGTTCATCAGGCAGACCTCCGTGTGATTGGACTTCCGTACCCGCCGTCGGCGGGGCACATTTTCATCAGATCACCGCGGGTGCGGGCGGTCAAGGGCGTTCGCACTGGCCACGGTCGCTGCCTCCGGCGTCCGGCGTTATTGAGGTTTCCCTAAACTTTTGGCTAAGGGTTACCGGCCGAAAATCCGCGGAATTACGGGGTAAAGTGGGCGATGCAATGGGGCCGCAGCACGTCCCAGCTACCCAGGAGTTCCCGTGTCTCAGCACGCAAAATCTGACCCTCACACCAGCGGCAACGCCTCCGCCCCGCCTGCCTCAACCAACGGCCCCGCAACCGGCGCCGCGCCCAACCCCGCGGCCTCCCGCCCGGAACCCAGCGCCGCGGACATCAGGCGCTGGCGCCAGTACCTCGCCGACGAACGGGCCGAGGCTGCCGTCTACCGTGATCTCGCCCAGAACCGCTCCGGCGAGGAGCGCGCCATCCTTTTGGCCCTCGCCGAAGCCGAGGGCCGCCACGAGGCACACTGGCTGAAACTGCTTGGTGAGCACGCCGGCAAGCCCCGGCACGCGTCCTTCCGCAGCCGCCTTCTGGGTTTCCTGGCCCGGCACTTTGGCTCCGTGTTTGTGCTTGCGCTGGCGCAGCGGGCGGAGGGCCGCTCCCCGTACACCAGGGAACCGTCCGCCACCCCGGCCATGGCGGCCGACGAGCAGATCCACGAGGAAGTGGTCCGCGGCCTGGCAACACGCGGCCGCAACCGGCTGGCCGGCACGTTCCGCGCCGCCGTCTTCGGCGCCAACGACGGCCTGGTCAGCAACCTGTCGCTGGTCATGGGCATGGCCGCCACGGGCGTTGGCAGCGGCGTGGTCCTGCTCAGCGGCATCTCCGGACTCCTGGCCGGGGCATTCTCCATGGGCGCCGGCGAATTCGTGTCGGTCCGTTCCCAGCGCGAGCTCCTGGACGCCACCCGTCCCACCCAGGTGACACTGGTGGCGGCACCCCAGCTGGACATCGAACACAACGAGCTCCTGCTGGTCTACCTGGCCCGCGGCATGTCCCGCGAGGCCGCCGAACACCGCGTGGCCGAACGCATGGGCCTCTTCACGTGCGACTGCGATCCGAGCCTCTCGCTCCATCCCGAACTGCCCGAGACCGAGGACGAGCACCAAGCCGTGGGCACGGCCTGGGGCGCCGCCCTCTCCAGCTTCTGCTTCTTCGCCTCGGGCGCGATCGTGCCCATCATTCCCTTCCTTTTCGGCATGACCGGAATCGGCGCCCTCATGGTGGCGGCGGTCCTGGTGGGCATCGCGCTGCTGGCCACCGGCGGCACCGTCGGCCTGCTGTCCGGCACCTCGCCACTGACCCGCGGCCTCCGGCAGCTCGCCATCGGCCTTGGTGCTGCCGGCGTCACCTACCTCCTGGGCATGGCGTTTGGCGCTGTCATCGCCTGAGCCGGAGTTATCGTCTCGGGTGGGTTGGCTGGTTGCACCGGTTGGCCGGGTTGCCCGGCGGGATAGTCCGGCGGGTTTCGTGGGCTGGCCAGCGGAACTGTAAAGTAGGCCTCTTTGCCTGGTGCTCGTTTGTCGGGTGCCTTGTCTACCAATTGCTTGTCTACCAATTGCTTGTTTGCCTGGTGCCCGATTCCTTGTGGAGGCGACGCGGCAGAGGAATGCCGTGAAAGGGGTGCAGTGGAGGGTCAAGACCCCGGGTACAGTCAACGCCGCCACCGCTACCGGCCGCGTCATTCAGGTCCGGCCACCGCGGCGGCCAGGTTTATCCGCCGCCTGATCGTGCTCGCTGCCCTCGGTTGCGCGGCTTTCCTCGCGGCCGGAATGGCGTACGGGGACCCCCGCTTTGCCGGTGTGCTGAACTTCCGCATCGGTTCCGGGGACCAGTCCTCGTCCCGCCAGAATGATGCCGGACAGGATGATGCCGGCCAGAATGGCGCGGGGCAAAATCAGTCGGGACAGGATGATGCGGGGAACGATCCGGTCGGGCAAGCGGGACACGCGGGACAGCCCGGACCGAGGACACAGTCAGCCGGGGAAGACGCCGGCGCGCCCGGCAGTACCTCGGGCGCACCGCCGCCGGGACTCGAGGAGGCAGCCGCTCCCCTGGGCGCGCCGGAACCGCCTCCGGAGCCCAGCGACTCCTATAAGTTCCTTGCTGTGAACAGCGACGGCTCCCCGGTGGGCTACTCGCCGTGCCGTCCGCTGCACTACGTGGTGAATGCCAGCCTTGCGCCGGACGGTGCGGCGGGCCTGGTTCCCCTGGCGATCCGGGAAATCTCCCGCGTCACCGGCATCCGGTTTGTCGACGACGGCGCCACCGACGAGCAGCCCTCGGACCAGCGTGCCCCTTACCAGCCCGAGGCCTACGGCGACCGCTGGGCGCCCCTGCTCATCAGCTGGACCACGCCGGACGCGGCGCCCAAGCTGGGCGGCAAGGTCATCGGCACCGGCGGCAGTACCCACTACAGCTACGGGAACGGTCCCAAGAGCTATGTCACCGGCAGCCTGGAACTGGATGCCCCGCAGATGGCTATTGAGCTGGAACGCCCCGACGGCACTGGCTACGCCACCGCCGTCATCCTCCATGAACTGGGCCATGTCATGGGGCTGGAACATGTCAACGACCCCGTGCAGCTCATGTATCCGGAGATCGGCGCCCCCGATGGCCTGGCGGCCGGCGATCTGAACGGCCTCTATCAACTCGGCAAGACGCCCTGCCGCAAGGACCTGTAGGCCAGCCCTGGTTCCGGACACCCGCGCCGCGGAGTTACCCGCCTCGCCGAGTTACCCGCGGCGCCGGTTCACCGCCGGCTACGGTTCCCGCGGCCGTTCACCTGCCGAGGACCGAGAGCGCCTCACCCACGCTGTCCACCAGGAAGATCCGCTGCTCCATCGCCCGCCCGGCGGCCAGGCTCTGCAGCATGGGCCAGGCCGGGAAACGCTGCTCCCAGTGTTCCCTGCCGACCAGCACCATGGGGGTCATGGTTTCCGGGGCGCCATAGTAGTTCTCGCAGGCATCCTGGAAGATCTCCTGCACCGTGCCCGCTGCACCCGGCAGGAATACGATCCCTCCGCTGCAGACCTCCAGGAGAATGGCCTCGCGGACGGCGTTGGCAAAGTACTTGGCGATGTGGGTGGCGAAGTAGTTGGGCGGTTCATGGCCGTAAAACCAGGTGGGAATGCCGAGGGACGCGGCCCCGCCCGGAAAGCGTCCGACGGCGGCTGCCGCAGCGCGGGCCCAGGCGGACACCGAGGGTCGGAAGCCGGGGACGGCAGCCAACTCCCGAAGCACACCCTGGAATTCGTCGTCGTCGGCCGCGCTCAGGTAGGCACCCAGGTTCGCCGCCTCCATGGCTCCGGGGCCCCCGCCGGTGGCCACCAGGTGGCCGCGCCGGGCCAGAAGCCGTCCCAGCGTGGCGGCGGCGGCGAAGCCGCCGGTCCCCCGCTGCAGGGCGTGGCCTCCCATGACTCCGACGATGGAACGGCCTCCACTGTTGAGGCTCCGGACGAACTCCTCCAGGGCATCGCCGACGGCGTGGTCGTGCAGGGCTGCGGCGAGGGTGGAGTCGAGGCGGTTCCGCTGCCCCGGCCGCATGCTCCATTGGTAGACCAAAGCGTCGGGGGTATTCTCGTACGGCTCATATGCGATGCCCGCGTACAGCTCCTGCGGGGTATAGAGGCCGGCACGGTACGGATTGAATGGAACGCCGGTGAGCCGTGGAAAGATGAGTGCGCCCCGGCTGCGGAGTGTTGCCTCCACGCCCGGGTCGAAGGTGCAGCCCAGGAAAACCGCCCCCTCGGCGTCCAGGGCCGCCAGGGCGGTGCCCCGTCCGCGGAGGTCGAGTGACTGGGCATGCCAGCCGTGCATCGCCCGGGCCCCGGCCTTCACCAGCCGGTCGAAGCGGGAGATGCTGTCCACCTCAAGGGTCCGCGGGCTGGGGTTAAGGCTGCCGGAGGGGTTCATGCTGCCCAGCCTAGTGGGCTGTTGAATCTCCCGGCCGAAGCCTGCCGCGAACTCCACGGTCCCAAAACCCAACTAGGTAGCAGTTGTGGGCGTTCCCAGCGCTGAGAACGCCCTTAACTGCTACCTAGTCGGATGGATAGACCAGGAAGCCCGTTAGGAGACCTGGAGGCCGCCGTTGATGTCGTAGGTGGCGGCGGTGATGTAGCCCGAGTCCGCACCCAGCAGGAAGGAGATCAGCGCGGCCACTTCCTCGCGGGTGCCCACGCGGCCCATCATGATGCCCTCGGACATCTGGGCCTTGCGCTCCTCGGTCAGCGTGCCGCCCATGATGTCGGTGTCGATCGGGCCCGGGGCAATGGCGTTCACGGTCACGCCGAACTCGCCGACTTCGCGGGCCAGGGCGCGGGTGAAGCCGATGATGCCGGCCTTGGAGGCGCTGTAGGCCACCTTGGAGTAGGTGCCGCCGCCGCGCTGGGCGGAGATGGAGGAGATGCTCACGATGCGGCCGAGCTTGCGTTCGATCATGCCCTTGAGCACCCGCTGGGATACCACGAATGTGCCGCGCATGTTGATGGCGAAGACCTTGTCCCACTCGGCAACCGTGGTTTCCATGAAGGTGGTCGGGGAGCTGATGCCGGCGAGGTTGGCGAGAGCCACGATCGGCGGCAGGGATGCTTCGATCTCGGTGATCGCCCGGTCCACGGATGCTTCGTCGGAGACATCGGCGCCCACGCCGATCGCCTTCACTGCACGGTTGGACCCGATCTCCGCGGCGGCGGCCTTCGCGTCCTCGGCGTTGATGTCCAGGATCGCGATGGACCAGCCTTCGCTGGCCATGCGGTCAGCTGCTGCGCGGCCGATGCCGCGGGCGGACGCCGCGCCGGTCAGCACAACGGTGCGCTCTGCGGGGAAAGGGGTGATTGAGCTCATTGCGGTGTTCCTTCGGGTGGTACTCGGATGGGTCTTTAGTGGCTGGCCGGGGCGTCTGCGGAGGCGTTGACTGCCGGATCCAGCGCCGCATCGCCTTCGGGGCGCCTGCGGGCGTAGAGGTAGGTGGCCACAGCCGTGACGCACAGGCAGAAGGAGAGGAAGAGCAGGCCGCTCTGGTTGTTGCCGGTGGCGTCCTTCAGCAGGCCCACTGCGTAAGGGGCGACGAATCCGCCGAGGTTGCCCAGTGAGTTGACCATGGCCAGGCCGGAGGCTGCGGCCGCGCCGGTGAGCGCTGCGGACGGCATGGACAGGAACGGGGCAATGGCTCCGTAGATGCCCATGGCCGAGGCGGTCAGTGCGACGAGTGCCAGGACAGGGTTGACCGGGAGCATGTAGCCTGCGGCGAGCAGGCCCAGGCCGGCCAGGACCATGCTGACGGCGCTGTGCCACGCGCGTTTGCCGGTCCTGTCAGCACGCTTGCTCCAGAAGTAGACGAAGGCTGCGGCCACTGCGTACGGGATGAGGACGATGAATCCGACCTGGGCCGTGGAGAACTTCCCCAGGGCAGCCACGATGGTGGGCATCCAGAGTCCGAGGCCGTAGATGCCGCAGACCAGGCCGAAGTAGAGGGCCGAGTAGACGAGGGTGCGCTTGTCCTTGAGGCCGGCCAGGAAGTTGTGGCTGCTGCCCTTGGATTTGGCTGCCAGTTCGGCGTCCATGGTGGTGGTGAGCCATTCGCGTTCGTCGGCGTTGAGCCACTTGGCGTCGCGGGGGCGGTCCGTCATCAGGAAGGGGGTCAGTACGCCCAGCAGGATGGCGGGGATGCCTTCAATAATGTAGAGCCACTGCCAGCCGTGCAGGCCCATGACGCCGTCCATCTGGAGGAGCAGGCCGGAAACAGGTGCACCCAGTGCGTTGGAGACGGGCTGGGCCAGGATGAAGATGCCCAGCACGGTGACGCGCTGCGCGGCCGGAAACCACAAGGTCAGGTAGAAGAGGATGGCGGGGAAGAAGCCGGCCTCGGCGGCACCGAGCAGGAAGCGGATGATGTAGTAGGTGGATTCGCCGTTCACCAGGGCCATCGCGGCTGCGAAGATGCCCCAGGTAATGAGGATGCGGGCCAGCCATTTGCGGGCGCCAAACTTGTACATGCCGGCGTTGCTGGGGATTTCGAGAACGGCGTAGCCGAGGAAGAAGATGCCGGCGCCCAGCCCGTAGGCTGCGGCGCTCAGGCCGATGTCCTCGCTCATGGTCAGTTTGGCGAAGCCGACGTTGTTTCGGTCCAGGTACGCGATGAAGTAGAGCAGGACGATCAGGGGCATTACGCGGCGGCGGACCTTGCGGAGCGTGCGGTCTCCAAGCTCGCCGAGTCCGGAGGACTTTGTGGTTAATGAAGTCATCATCGACCTTCTGTCTGGCGGTTCCCGGCCCGGCGGCTTCGCGGTGGGAATCGCTGCTTGTCTTTGTGGGGGTTCTGTCCGGTTTCAGTGAATATGTCTGTTTTATCTGATGTCAGACATCTGACGGAAGAACATGACCAAAAGCATAGGAGAGTGACGAGCGTTACGTCAAGGTGAAAGAAGTGTGCCTAGGAGGGTTGGCCGTGAACGTAGCGCTCGTAGTCCTCAAAGGTCTGGTCCATGTGCTCGTCCATTGCCTTGCGCGCCAGTTCGGCGTCGCCGGTGAGGATGCTCTCCAGCACGCGCTGATGGAAGGCGATGGCGTGGCGCTGGATCTCCTCGATGGCGGACGTCTCGCGGCGGGCGCGGTAGAGGGACTGGCCCAGCTGGGCCAGGAGGGCACGGACAAACGGATTGCCGGAAGCCTTCAGGACGGTGTCGTGGAAGGCGATGTCGGCCGCCACGAACCCGTCGAGGTCTCCGGCCTGGTGATACCGTTTCATGTCCGCGATGGACGCCCGCATCTCCTCGGCATGTTCAGGAGTGTGACGCCTGGCGGCGAGCGCGGCGGCGCCGGTTTCGACCATGCGCCGGACCTCGATCAGGCCGCGGGACACCTGGTCGTCCGCGTTGCCGTGGGATGCCGCCTTGATGATGGCGTCGAGGCCGGTCCAGTTGTCCGCCGGATTCACGAACGTCCCGCGGCCGGCTTTGACGTACAGAATGTTCTGCGCCCGGAGTGCCTTCAAGGCTTCCCGGGCGGTCAGCCGGCTGACGTCGTAGGCCTTGGCGATGTCGGCTTCCGGCGGCAAGGCATCGTGCGGCTTCAGCCTGCCGTCGAGTATGTCGTCCAGCAGACCGTCAACAAGGTCGTCAACAAGTGTCCTGCGCCCCACCGACTGCCCTACTTTCGCCTTGCCTAATGCTCCCAACACTACCGAAACCGGCGCAGACCCAGTAACAGCGGCGCCAAGTGCGTCGACGGGCGGCTTACGGACCCGTAACGTAGGCGTCCAGCCTGGCGAGTGTCCTGTCGATGTTCTCCGGATGGCGGCGCAGGTAGCCGGCAAGCCGGAGCAGGAACCTGCCGCGGACGCCGCGGGCATCCCACTGTTCGGTCACCAGCGTCCCGGGCAGCCCGCTGCTGTCGGCGGCCGGTTCCAGCAGGTAACGCCACACATGCCCGTAGAAGTGGCGCCAGGCGATCCGCCGGCCCTCCTCGAACTCAGTGACGGTGTTGAGGATCCGGTAATTTACCCGGATGTTCATGTCCATGCCGAACTTGGCACCCGGACCAAGCCGGCCCGGACCCTTGGGCTGGGCGCCCTTGACCGTGTCCGAACCGTCGATTTCGCTGTGCAGCGCGGGCGTGGCCAGGATCTCGAAGATCCGGCCCGGTTCCGCGGCGATGAAGCGGTCCCGGGACACCAAATATCGGTTGCTCATCGGCCCAGCCTAATCGTCCGGATATGGGGCAGAATTTGAGGATGCAGAATTCAACGCGGAATTCAGGACGAGTGCAGACCCCAGACGCAGCGCAGACCCCAGATGCATCGCAGAGCCCAGACGCGACGCCGGATGCAGACGCCACACCGGGTGCGGCGCCGGGCGACGTGCGCCGGCCGCGGATCGGCATTCCCGTCCGGCTGAGCAGCTCGGCGGATCCTGACCCACGGGTGGCGAAGGCCAACAGCCTCTTCGGCTGCATTGTCAGCCTCATCCGCGATGTCGGCGGAGAACCGGTGCTGCTCACCCCTGAATCACTGGAGGGTGGCGCGTCGCTGGAGGGCGGGCTGAGGGGCGCGCCCACCAGCGGAACAGCGGGCAATGGCGCACCCGGCCGTGGAACGGCCGACGGCGGAGCCTCCGACGGCGATAAGGCAGCAGACGCGCCCGAGGCGCTTGACGGCGTCGTACTTCCCGGCGGCGGCGACGTTGACCCGCGCCTCTACGGCGAGGAGCCGGGCCCCTCCCTCTATGACGTCAACGCAGAACAGGACCGGCTGGACATCGCGGTGGCGCGGCGCGCGCTCGATGCCGGCACGCCGGTGCTGGGAATCTGCCGCGGACACCAGCTGCTCAATGTCCTGTACGGCGGGACGCTGGTCCAGGACATGACGCCGGGCACCGTGCCCCACCGCCAGATCCCGGCAGCGGCCAACAGGCCATGGGTCTGGCACGAGGTGACGATCACCCCGGGGTCCAAGGTGGCCAAGATGTATGCCGCCGCCCCAAATCCGGACGGCGGTCCGGCGTCCGGCGGCACCGATGATGCAGCCGCGGGTGGCACGGCAGCGGGTGGCACGGCAGCGGGTGGCACGGCAGCAGCGGGCACGGCAGCGGGTGGCACGGCCGCCGTGGAGGTCAAGATCGCTTCCGGCCACCACCAGGCGGTCGACCGGGTGGCGCCGGGGCTACTGGTGACCGCCGTGGCGGATGACGGCACGGTGGAGGCGCTGGAGGACCCCGAGCGGTGGGTCGCATCGGTGCAGTGGCATCCGGAGGCCCTGGAACTGACAGAGGAGCAGCGGCTTGCCCCGTTCCGGGTGTTCGTGGAGGCCTGCCGCACGCGCTGAGCGGCGGGCGACCGCCGGCCCCTCGCCCGCCTCCCCGGCCGTCGCGCTCTCAAACTGGCGCATTTCTTGACTGGCGGCGGCGCCCTGCTATGATCAAAATCAGAGTATGTCCTAACAAACGGACATGCACTGACATACAGGCTACTGGACGCAGGAACCTGCAGCACAAAGGGAGCACTCAATGGCGAACCAACTACACCTCAGCATCGACCGCTCATCGCCGGTGCCGCTGTACCATCAGGTCGTCCAGGGCATTGAAGCTGCCATCCACACCGGACTGCTGGAACCCGGGAGCCGGCTGGAAAACGAGATCGACCTCGCCGCCCAGTTGAACCTCTCGCGCCCCACCATGCGCAAGGCAATGGACGAACTGGTCCGTTCCGGGCTGCTGGTCCGCAAGCGCGGTGTGGGCACGCAGGTGGTGTCGAGCCAGGTCCGCCGCCCGCTTGAGCTGTCCAGCCTGTACGACGACCTGACGAACAACGGCAGCAAGCCCACCACCGAGGTGCTCACCTTTGCGCACGTCGACGCCGACGCCGCCACGCGGGAGGCACTGCACCTGGCCGCCGGGGCCAAGGTCTATCACTTCACCAGGCTCCGGAAGGTGGGCGGCAAGCCGCTGGCCCTGATGGAGAACTGGGTGCGTGACGACATCACGCACATCGACGAGGACCTGCTGAAGACCCAGGGCCTGTACGGCATCCTGCGCGGCGGCGGCGTCAACTTCCGCCTGGCCACGCAGCGCATTGGCGCCATGGTGGCCAACGACTACCAGGCCCCGCTCCTCGAGACCGAGGCCGGATCGGCCCTGGTCACCATGGAACGCACCGCCGTCGACGACACGGGGCGGAACGTGGAAACCGGGCACCACGTCTACCGGGGTGACTCTTACAGCTTCGAAATGACACTCGTCCAGCGCTAGCCCGCAGCGGCGGTTCCAGCGCGGGGGCGGCGACTTGCCTGGCCCCGGCGCGGAGCCGTGGTGCGCCGAACACGACCACACATCCGAAAGGGACACCAACTATGGCCGAATGGGTATACCCCCTGGGCAGTGCAGCCGAAGGCTGCTGGGACATTTCGCTGGGAACGTCCGACTCGAAACTTGCGGTGGAAGGCTGGGAACACACGGGACTGAAGGTGGCCACGCTGGCGCCGGGCGCCGTCGTCGACCTCCCGCGCGCGGCCGAAGAACGAATTGTCATCCCGCTGAGGGGGGCGTTCACCGCCACCGTGGACGGGCTGGACCACCCCCTGTCGGGGCGGGCCAGCGTCTTTAGCGGACCCACCGACGTGCTGTACTCCGGGACGGACAAGGCTGTGAGGATCACGTCGTCCGACGGCGGCCGGGTTGCCATCGCGACGGCGCCCGCCAATGTCCAGTACCCCACCCGCCTGGTCACTGCGGCGGAGACGCCGGTCGAGCTGCGCGGAGCCGGCAACTGCTCGCGCCAGGTCCACAATTTCGGCACCCCCGCCGCGCTGGAGGCCGACCGGTTCATCGTGTGCGAAGTCCTCACGCCCGCCGGCAACTGGTCCTCCTACCCTCCCCACAAGCATGATGAGGAGAAGGAGGGCGAGACCAGGCTTGAGGAGATCTACTACTTCGAGACGCGGGTGGCCGACGTCCCCGGATCCAATGGCCCCGGGGAGAACGCTGACGCCATCGGCTACCAGCGGGTCTATGCCTCCGACCACCGGCCCATCGACGTTTCGGCCGAGGTCCGCACCGGCGACGTGGTGCTGGTCCCCTACGGCTGGCACGGCCCGGCCATGGCCGCACCGGGCTATGACATGTACTACCTCAACGTCATGGCCGGGCCCGGCCGCGTGCGCGACTGGCTCATCAGCGACGACCCGCACCACGGCTGGGTGCGCCAGACCTGGGACAGCCAGAACCTGGACCCCAGGCTGCCGTTCGGGGCGTAGCAGGCGGTCAGCGGGCGGCGGCGGGTTCGACGTCGGCCGCTTCAGTCTGGACCGAAGCGCCAGTTGGACCCGAAGCGCCAGGCGCCGGTTCCGCCGTCGGGAATGCGACAGCAGCCCGGCGGGCAGTTGCCTTGGCCCGGGCAGCGGCACCGGCCATCACCACCAGGCCGAGCAGGGTGATCGCGGCCCCCGCCCAGATGGGCGACGTGTAGCCCAGGCCGGCGGTGATGGTCACGCCGCCGAGCCAGGCGCCCAGGGCATTGCCCACATTGAACGCGCCGATGTTGGCTCCGGACGCGAGCGTGGGTGCCTTGGCCGCGTACTTCATGACGCGCATCTGCAGGCCCGGCACCGTGGCGAATCCGAAGCCACCCAAGAGCAGCAGCGAGGCGATGGTGAGCACCTGGTTGCCCGCGCTCAGGGCGAAAACCACCAGCACGACAACCAGGACGGCGAGTACGGCGAGCAGGGTGCGGTCCACGTCGCGGTCGGCCGCCCTGCCGCCGAGCGTGTTGCCGATAAACAGGCCCACGCCGAAGACAATCAGCAGCCATGGCACCGTGGACGCGGCGAATCCGGAAACCTCGGTGAGGGTGAAGGCGATGTAGGTGAACGCACCGAACATTCCGCCGTAGCCGAGGATGGTGACGAGGATGGACAGCCACACCTGGCCGGAGCGGAAGGCGCTCAGCTCGCTGCGCAGGCCGCTGCTGGCGGTGTCCCCGCTCCCGGCCTTGGGCACCAGGGCCAGGATTCCGATGAGCGCCAGCACACCGATGCCGGTGATGGCCCAGAAGGTGGAACGCCAGCCCGCGGCCTGCCCCAGCAGTGTGCCGAGCGGAACTCCGAGGACATTGGCGGCGGTGAGGCCGGTGAACATGATGGCGATGGCGGCGGCCTTCTTCGTTGGCTCCACCATACCGGCAGCAACGACCGCCCCGATGCCGAAGAAGGCACCGTGCGCGAGGGCTGCAACCACCCGGCCCGCCATCATCGCCCAGTAATCGGGAGCAATGGCGGACAGCAGGTTGCCGACTATGAAGAGCACCAGCAGCAAGGCCAGTACGGGTTTGCGCTGGAAGCGGGAAACCGCGGCGGTGAGTCCCAGGGCTCCCACCACGACGGCGAGGGCATAGCCGGAGATGAACCAGCCGGCGGAGGCTTCGCTCACCCGGAAGTCGGCAGCCACCTCGGGGAGGAGCCCCATGATGACGAACTCGGTGAGTCCGATGCCGAACCCGCCGAGGGCTAGGGCTATCAGGCCAACAGGCATGGATGTGCTCCTTCGGAACTGTACTGAATGGGAAGCGCAGCGTAAGGTATTAGTTGCAGGCGCGCTATATTTTGTTGCACAAGCAAATATTGCACAAAAAGATATCCCGCGCAAGCAACTATCTACCGTGCTCTGTTCCGAGTGAGCCGGAGAACTGAAGGAGGAGAGCCCATGGGCATCAAGGATGACGCCGTGGAGGTGCGCGCCCAGGGTTGGCGCACTCTGGCGGCCCTGCACGGGCTGATCGAGGCGGAGCTGGAGCGCTCGCTGCAGGGGCAGGCGCGGCTCTCCGTCGTCGAGTACACCGTGCTCGACGCGCTCAGCCGGCAGGACGGGTGGCACATGCGCATGCAGCAGCTGGCGCGCGCCACCGCTCTCAGCGCCAGCGCGACCACCCGCCTGGTGAACCGGCTGGAGGACCGCGCCCTGCTGACGCGCATCCTGTGCGCGGACGACCGGCGCGGGATCTACACCGAACTCACCGGCAGCGGGAGCAAGCTGCTGGCAGAAGCGCGGCCGGTCCACGACGCCGCACTGGAGCGGACCCTGGCCGAAGCGCAGCAGGTGCCGGAGCTGGCTCCCCTCGTGGACGCCCTCCCCCGCCTCCACGCCGGCGTCTAGCCACCGACACCAGGAACCGCTCCGGCGCTGGAGTTTTTGTGCAGATAATGCCCCTTCGAAGGCATCGAGGGGGCATTATCTGGACGAAAACTCCGGAGTGGAACGGTCCTTAGTGGACCCGGGTTCCAGCGTCGGCGGGGGTTCCCGCTTCGGCGCGGGTCCTTTCTTCGGCAGCGGTCCTTGCTTCGGCAGCGGTCCTTGCTTCGGCGGGCACGCCGGCCTGGTGCTTGAAGTAGTGCTCCACGTCCTCGAGGCTCTTGTCCTTGGTCTCGGGAACGTACTTCGCGGCAAACAAAATCGCGCCCGCGCCGAGGACGGCGAACACGAAGAATGTGCTGGAGATGCCGATGGCCGCGAGCAGCTGCGGGAAGCCGAAGCCGATCAGGAAGTTCACGGTCCAGAGCACGAAGGCCGATGCCCCCATGCCCAGGCCGCGCAGCTTCAGCGGGAAGATCTCCGAGAGCATGAGCCACGTGACCGGTGAAATGGCCCCCTGCTGGAACGCGAGGAACGTGACTGTCAGCGCCAGGATCACGTACCCGCGGCCGGTGCCCTCGGGCAGGACCAGCGAGAACAGGCCGATCAGCAGGAGCGCCGATGTGGTACCGACCTGGCCGGTGATGAGCATCCGGCGGCGCCCCACCTTGCCGAGGAGCCAGATTCCCACGAAGGTGGCCAGCACGGAGATGACACCGTTGGCGATGTTGGCGCTCAGGGCCGCCTCCCGGCCGAAGCCGGCATCCGCCAGGATCTGCGTTCCGTAGTACATGATCGAGTTCACGCCGGTGATCTGCTGGATCACCGCAAGGCCGACGCCGACGAAGAAGATCCGCCGCAGCCACGGGACCTGCAGGTCCTTCCAGGACCCCATCTTGGACTTGTAGTCCTCCACGGCCATGGCCTTGACTTCTTCGAACTCCGCCGCGGCGTCGGCCTTGGAGCGGATGCGCTGGAGCACGCCGAGCGCCTCGCCGAAGCTGCCCATTGAGGCGAGCCAGCGGGGGCTTTCGGGCATGAAGGCCATGCCGATCCACAGGGCGACGGCCGGCAGCGTGGCGATCACCAGCATCCATCGCCAGATGCCCCCGGCTTCGCCGAAGGTGTTGCCGAGGTAGGCGTTGAAAATGAAGGCGAGCAGCTGGCCGGTGACGATCATGAGCTCGTTTTGCGTCACGATCCGTCCGCGGCGGGCCGACGGCGACACCTCCGCGAGGTAAACCGGCACCGTCACGGACGCGCCGCCCACCGCCAGGCCAAGGACGAAGCGGGCCGCCACCATGAACCCGGTGCTGGGTGCGAGGGTGCAGGACAGCGTGCCGATCAGGAAGATGACGGCAAGGACCATGATCATCTTGCGGCGGCCGTTCCGGTCCGCCAGCCGGCCGCCGAAAAGGGCACCGAAGGCGGCGCCGAAGAGCAGCGACGACGTCACCATGCCCTCGGCCAGCGGGGTCAGTCCCAGATCCTCCTGCATGTACGGCAGGGCACCGTTAATGACGCCTGTGTCGTAGCCGAAGAGCAGCCCGCCGAAGGTTGAAATGATGGTAACGGTGCGGAGCGCCCGCTGGTGTTTTAAGTCGGCCTTCCCGGAAGGCGCGGCCATCATACGGTGACTTTCTGCACGTACTGCTTCATGGTGTCCAGCTGGAAGCGGGAAACCTCCTCGGCGTTCTCGTTTTCGGCGAAGACGCTGGACACCATCACAGTGTCGTCCCGGTCTAGGAACCCGATTTCCTTCAGGCCGCCGAAGAACTCATCCCAGTTCACGTCGCCGTCGCCGATCTTCAGGTGCTGGTGCACCCGGACGGCGTTGCCCGGCGGGTTGGTGATGTAGCGCAGTCCGTGCGAGGCGTGGTGGTCCATGGTGTCGGCGACGTGGACCAGGCGGAGCCTGTCCCCTGCCGCGCGCATGATGTCCAGCGGCGAGTCCTTCATGTGGAAGCTGTGCGAGGCCACGTAGACCATACCGACGTTCTTCGAGTTCAGCCCGCGGATGACGCGGATCGCGGCGAGGCCTTCCTCGACGAAGTCGTCTGGGTGCGGGTCGATGAGCAGGTCGATGCCTTCGCGCTCGATGATGGGGAGCAGTTCCTCCATGGAGCGGTAGAACGCGCGCTCGGATTCCTCGGCAAGCTCAGGCCGGCCGCTGAATTCGGTGTTCATGGTGCTCACGCCCAGGTCCACGGCGATCTGGATGGCGCGCTTCCAGTAACGCACTGCCGCCTCACGGGCGTCCTCGTCCGGGCCAGACCAGCGCAGCACGGGCAGGATGGACGCGATTTCGATCCCCGCGTCGGTGCACGCCTTCTTCAGCTGGCCCACCAGTTCGTCGTCGGCCTTGGGGTGGTTGTAGAAGGGGATGAAGTCCGGGTGCGGCGTCATCTGCATGTACTTGTAGCCGAGGTCGGCCACCACCTTGGGGAATTCCAGCAGGCTGTGGCTGTGGTGGAAGGGGGTGGGATCAAGGGCGATTTTCACGAGGAACACTCCATTGTGGAAAGAGTCGGTTAACGAAAGGAGTTTTTGTCCAGATAATGCAACCCTGAGGGACTCGAAGGCGCATTATCTGGACAAAAACTCCTATGAACGGGTGGGCCTAGCTGTAGAGCGCAGGCTTGGCGTTCAGCTTCACGGCCACCTTTTCGCCGTTCTTCTGCGCTTCGACGCCGGCCTCGCAGCAGGCGGCGGTGGCGTAGCCGTCCCAAGCGGTGGGTCCGCCGATTTCGCCGCGGAGTGCGGCGTCGACCCAGGCCTGGATTTCGACGTCGTATGCGGCGCCAAAGCGCTCCTCGAAGCCGGGCGTGACCTTGCCGCCCCAGCGGCCGTTGCTGCGGAGATACGGGCCGCTGTCGCCGCCGATGCTGACGATGCCGTCCTCGAAGGAAGCCTGGGTGGCCACTTCGTAGCCGAACTTGGCGTTCACGTAGATTTCGACGTCGGCCAGGACGCCGGACTCGGTCTCGATCAGGACGTGCTGGGGGTCGTGCTGGCCGGCCGGGGCGTTTTTCGTGGCCTTGCCGAGGCGGACCTGGACGGACGTGATCTCTTCGCCGGTGAAGAAGCGGATGGCGTCGAACTCGTGGACCACGGAGTCGTTGATGAGCATCTCGTTGGTGAAGCCCGCCGGGGTGTTGGGGTTCCGGTGCTGGTGGTGCAGCATCAGCAGTTCGCCGAGTTCGCCGTTGCGGATGACCGAACCGAGGGCTGCGTATTCGGCGTCGAAGCGGCGCATGAAGCCCACCTGGATGCGCTTGCGGCCCAGCTTCTCCTCGGCCTGGACGATCTTCCATGACGACTCTGCGTCGGGCGTCAGCGGCTTCTCGCACAGGATGGGGATGTCCTTGGCGATGGCCTTGAGCAGGATCTCCTCGTGCAGGAAGCCGGGCGTGGCGATGAGGACGGCGTTGACGTCGCCGTTGTTCAGCGCCTCTTCGGCGTCGGCCAGGGCAACGGCCCCGGGGATGCCCTCGATGGCAGCCTGCGCGCGGGCGAGGTCAACGTCGACGACGGCGGCAACTTCAGCGCCGTGGATCCGCTTGCTGAGGCGCTGGATGTGGTCCGCGCCCATGCGGCCGGCGCCGATAACGGCGACGCGAAGGGTTTCAGTCATTGTTCTTTCCTTAGGTTTGGAATGCCGGGGCTGAGGCTAGTTGACCGCGGTGCGGGAGCCGCAGGACAGCAGGTAACTCTTGGTGCGCTTGGCGATGGGCATGGGAACGTCGAAGGCCACCGGGTACATGTCCTGTTCCACGATGCCGAAGATCGGCCGGTCCAGCGCCTCGACGGCTTCGATGACCGCGCGCAGGTCCGGCAAGCCGTTGGGCGGTTCCGTCATGACGCCGGCCAGGTTGGCAGCTGCCCAGGTCATGTTTTCCTCGTTGACCTTCTTGAGGACGTCCGGGTTGATCTGCTTCAGGTGCAGGTACCCGATCCGGTCCGGGTAGTTCTTGATGAGCTCCAGGCTGGAGGCGCCGCAGTATTCCGCGTGGCCGGTGTCCAGGCACAGGTTGAGGTACTTCGGGTCCGTCGCGCCGAGGAGCGTCTCGATGTCCTCCTGTGCCCCGACATGGGAATCGGCGTGCGAGTGGAACTGCTGCTTCAGGCCGAAGTCCTCGAGGAGCGTTTTTCCGAGGCGGTTGTGGCCGGCGAACAGATCGCCCCAGGCCTTGTCGCTGAGCGTGCCGCTCTCCACGGCCTCGCCTGTGACGTCGTCGCGCCACATGGCCGGGATGACCACGATGTGTTCGCCGCCCATGGCTGCCGTCAGTTCGGCGACCTTGCGGGCGGGCTCCCAGGCCGTCTCCCACTGGTCCAGGCCGCGGTGGAACGCGGTGAAGACCGTTCCGGCGCAGACTTTCAGATCGCGCTGCTTGAGCTCTTCGGCGAGGCGGGTGGGGTCGTTGGGCAGGTAGCCGTAGGGGCCCAGCTCGATCCATTTGTAGCCGGACTCGGCCACCTCATCCAGGAACCGCTCCCACGGGGTCTGCTTGGGGTCATCCGCAAACCAGACGCCCCAGGAATCCGGTGCGGTGCCGATGATCAGCTTGTTCTCAGTCATGAAGGTTTCCTCAGTTGGAGCCGGTGGTCAGTTGGAGGGGAAGTTGTAGGAGGCGCCGGAGGCGTGGGTGGGTTCGGGCCAGCGGGAGGTGATGACTTTGCCGCGGGTGTAGAAGGAGACGCCTTCGGGGCCGTAGATGTGCTTGTCGCCGAAGAGGGAGGCTTTCCAGCCGCCGAACGAGTGGTACGCGACCGGGACGGGCAGGGGGACGTTGATGCCGATCATGCCGACGGTGACGGAGCGCTGGAACTTGCGGGCGGCGGCGCCGGAGGAGGTGAAGATGGCGGTGCCGTTGCCGTAGGGGTTGGAGTTGATCAGTTTGATGCCGTCTTCGAGGGTGTCGACGCGGACGACGACGAGGACGGGTCCGAAGATTTCCTCGGTGTAGGCGGTCATTTCGGTTTTGACGTGGTCGAGGACGGTGGGGCCGACCCAGAAGCCGTCTTCGTGGCCGGGGACGACGAGGTCGCGGCCGTCCACGACCATCGCGGCGCCGGCGGTTTCGGCTTCGGTGACGATCCTGACGATCCGTTCCCTGGAGGCCGGGGTGATGACGGGGCCCATTTCGGCGCCCGGGACGGTGCCGTTGTTGACCTTCACCGCGGTGGCGCGTTCTTCGACCTTCTTGACCAGCAGGTCGGCTGCGTCGCCGACGGCGACGGCGACGGAGATCGCCATGCAGCGTTCCCCGGCGGAGCCGAACGCGGCGGCGGCGAGGTGGTCGGCGGCGTTGTCCAGGTCGGCGTCGGGCAGGATGATGGCGTGGTTCTTGGCCCCGCCGAGGGCCTGGACGCGCTTGCCGTGCTTCGTGGCGGTCTCGTGGACGTACTGGGCGATCGGGGTGGAGCCGACGAAGGAGATGCCGTCCACGTCCGGGTGGGTCAGCAGCCCGTCGACGGTTTCCTTGTCGCCGTGCAGGACCTGGAACACCCCGTCCGGCAGGCCTGCCTGCTTCCAGAGCTTGGCGAGCAGCATGGAGGCGGAGGGGTCGCGTTCGGAGGGCTTGAGGATGAACGCGTTGCCGGTGGCGATCGCCATCGGGGCCATCCACAGCGGCACCATGACCGGGAAGTTGAACGGGGTGATCCCGGCGACCACGCCGAGGGGTTCGCGGAAGGAGAACACGTCGATGCCGGTGGAGACCTGGTCCGAGTAGTCGCCCTTGAGCAGTGACGGGATGCCGCAGGCGAACTCGATGACCTCCAGGCCGCGGCCAATCTCGCCCTTCGCGTCGGAGAGGACCTTGCCGTGCTCGGCCGTGATCAGCTCGGCGAGTTCGTCGATGTGCTCGGCGACGAGTTCGCGGAACTTGAACAGCACGGCGGTGCGCTTGGCCAGGGAAATATCACCCCAGGAATCAGCCGCAGCACGGGCGGCGGCGACGGTGGTATCCAGGTCCGCCCGGTTGGCCAGGCGCAGCTCCGCGCTGACCTGCCCGGTTGCCGGGTTGTACACCGGGGTGCTGCGGTCGCCCTCGCCGGCGGTCTCGGCACCGTTGATGAAATGGTTGATGGTGGTGGTGACGGTCGTCGTTGACATAAAGATGACTTCCTTCGTCTGTGGCTGGTCGTGAAGCGTTGGGGGGGTTAGCCGAGCAGCTTGCGCTGGCGGTTCTTGTGGTCGGTGTAGGTCTTGTAGGCCTGCTGGGTGGATTCCAGTTCGGAAACGGCGGAGACTGGCACGTCCCACCAGGATTCGGAGCCCGGGGCGTCCAGCAGCGGGTCGGATTCGACGTGGATCACGATCGGGCCGCCGCGCTCCGGGGCGGCTTTGGCGTCGCGGATGGCCTGTTCGAGTTCGGCGATGGCCTTCTCCCCGGGCTCGATCCGGATGACCTTCACGCCGAGGGACTCGGCGTTCAGGGCCAGGTCCACCGGAAGGGTCTCGCCCTCGTCGAAGCTGTGCTGTTCCTCGTCCAGGGCCCGGTACTGGGTGCCGAAGCGCTGCGAGCCGAGGGATTCGGAGAGGGAGCCGATGGAGGCGTAGCCGTGGTTCTGGATCAGGACCACGATCAGTTTGATCCGTTCGGCGACGGCGGTGACCAGTTCGGTGTGCATCATCAGGTAGGAGCCGTCCCCGACCATTACGACGACGTCGCGCTGGGTACCGCCCGCTTTGGCTTCGGCCAGGGCGGCGCGCTTGACGCCGAGGCCGCCGGGGATTTCGTAGCCCATGCAGGAGTAGGCGTATTCGACGTGGTAGCCGAACGGGTCGCGGACACGCCACATCTTGTGCAGATCCCCCGGCAGGGAACCGGCGGCGCAGATGACCACGTCGGAGGCGTCCATGGCCCGGTTGGTGGCGCCGATGATCTCGTTCTGCGCCGGCAGCGGGCTGAACCGCGTGTCGAATGCCTCGTCTACGGTCGCGTCCCACCGCTTCTTCTCGTTGGCGATCTTCTGCTCGAGGTCGGCGCCCACGCGGTAGCCGCCGAGCGCCTGGTTGAGCTTGACGAGGGCCTTGCGGGCATCGGCGACGATCGGCAGCGAGGTGCCGTGCTTGTACGCGTCGATCGGGGCGACGTTGATGTTGATGAACTTCAGGTCCGGGTTCTGGAACGCGGTCCGGGACGCGGTGGTGAAGTCCTCGTAGCGGGTGCCGATGCCGATGATCAGGTCCGCTTCGGCAGCGATGGCGTTGGCCGCCGTCGTGCCCGTGGACCCGATCGCGCCGAGGGAGAACTGGTGGTCCCAGGGCAGCACGCCGACGCCGGCCTGCGTGTTGCCCACCGGGATCCCGGTCAGTTCGGCGAACCTGGCCAGTTCCTCGTTGGCGTAGGCGTAGAGGACGCCGCCGCCGGCGATGATCAGGGGCCGCTTCGCGGCCCGGATCGCTGCGGCGGCGCGGGCGATGTCGTCGTCGTCCGCTTCCGGGCGGCGGATCCGCCACTCCCGCTCGGCCAGGAACTCCTCGGGGATGTCGAAGGCCTCGGCCTGGACGTCCTGGGGCAGCGAGATGGTCACCGCGCCTGTCTCGGCCGGGTCGGTCAGGACGCGCAGGCCGTGGTGGAACGCGGAGAACAGCTGCTCCGGGCGGGTGACCCGGTCGAAGAACTTGGACAGCGGCCGGAACGCGTCATTGACCGTGAGGTCGTAGGCGTAGGGCTGCTCGAGCTGCTGCAGCACCGGGTCGGCGGCGCGGGTCGCGAACGTGTCCGAGGGCAGCAGCAGCACCGGCAAACGGTTCGTGGTGGCCAGCGCCGCACCGGTGAGCAGGTTCGAGGACCCCGGGCCGATCGAGGTGCTGATCGCGAAGGTCTGGCGGCGCCGGGTGTGCCGGGCGAAGCCGACAGCCTGGTGCGACTGGGCCTGCTCGTTGCGGCCCTGGTAGTACGGCATGATCCGCGGATCGAGCTGCTGGTACTGCTTCAGTGCCTGGCCCACACCGGCAACGTTGCCGTGCCCGAAAATGCCGAACGTGCCGGGGATCAGCCGCTCACGGAAATCAACCCCGCCCACTGAATCGACGGTGTACTGCTTGGAAAGGTATTCGACCACGGCCTGCGCCACGGTCATTCTGCGTGTTGCAGTGCCAGTATTCGTCCCCATGGAAAGTTACTCCGATACTTCTGCGGTGCGGGCTGATGTGGTGTGGTGCAGGAGTGAGGCGGCCGCGGCGACCGCCCCGGCGACATCGCCGTCCGCCGGGTACAGCAGCGTCCGGCCGACGGTGAGTCCCTGCACACCGGGCAGGGCGAGAGCGGCTCCCCAGGTGGCGAACACCTCGTCCTGGGTGCCAGCCGGGTCTCCGCCCAGCAGCACGGTGGGCATGGTGGTGGCGGCCATGACGCGTTCCATCTCGGCCACGACGGGCAGCTTCATCCACGTGTACGCGCTGGTGGAACCCAGGCCCTCGGCGATGGCGATGGACTTGATGACCGCGTCCGGGCTCAGGTCGTTACGGACCCGGCCGTTCTCCCGGACCGACAGGAACGGCTCCACCATGGCGATCAGCTTCCGCTCGGCGAGCGAGTCGATCGCCTTCGCCGTCGCCTCGAGCAGCGAGACGGTGTCCGGGTCGCCGAGGCAGATCCGGGTCAGCATTTTGCCGCCGTCCGCGCCCAGTTCCTCCAGGGCGGCGGCGGTGTGGCCCGTGAAGCGGTCGTCGAACTCGTTGACCAGGCCGGCGAGGCCGCCGCGGTTCATCGACCCGAAGACCAGCTTGCCCTCCAGAGCGCCCAGGAGCAGCAGGTCATCCATGATGTCCGGGGACGCCAGGATGCCGTCCACTGCCGGGTTGGCAAGCGCAATCTGCAGCCGGTCCAACAGCTGGCGGCGGTCCGCCATGGCCACCGGGTCGTTACCGACGGAGAGGGCGCCACGGGCCGGGTGGTCGGCGGCGACGATGAAGTTCTGCCGGCCGTGCTTCAAACCGGGGTGACGGCGGCGGGCCTTGGCGGCCCTGGCCACTGCGTCCGGGTCTTCGAGCCGGATGGTGCTCAGGTGCTCGTAGCGGCGGGGGTTGTCATCCACCGCGAGGGTCGCGGTGCCGGGGTTCAGGCTCACAGGGCCGCTCCTTCGGGGACAGAAATGGTGGGAACAGAGTCCTGGCCGGGAACCGCATCGGGAACCAGGCGTCCGCGCTCGGCGAGCAGCGAGGTGACCTCGGCCGGCGTCGGCATCGCATCTGCGCAGGACAGCCGCGAGGCGACGATGGCGCCGGCCGCGTTGGCGTAGTCCAGGACCTGGGCCAGCGGCCAGCCCGAAAGCAGCCCGTGGACAAAGGCCCCGCCGAACGAGTCGCCGGCACCCAGGCCGTTGACGGTCTCCACCGGGACAGGGGCCGACACCACGCGCTCGGTGCGGGTCTTGGCCATCACGCCTTCCGGGCCGAGCTTGACGACGGCGATCTCGACGCCGGCGGCCAGCAGTCGGTCCGCCTGCTCATCCGGAGTGCCCGGGCCCACGGCCACGGAGCACTCCTGGTCGTTGCCGATCGCGACGGTGACGTGCGGCAGGATCCGCGCCACCTGCTCCCGGGCCTCCTCCTCGGAGGCCCAGAACATGGGGCGGTAGTCGAGGTCCAGGATGGTGAACTGGCCCTCCGTCAGGCCCGTGCGCGGCCGTGCCTCATGGGCCTTGATGTGCGCTCCGCGGCTGGGCTCCTGGCACAACCCGGTCACCGTGGACCAGAAGATCCGGGCGTCGCGGATGGCGTCGGTGTCAAGCTCGTCGGCCTTGATCTGCAGGTCCGGCGCCGTCGGGAAGCGCCCGTAGAAGTACAGCGGGAACTCATGCGTCTCGGGCATGATGGCGCAGAACGTCGCCGGTGTCTGGAGCCCCGGAACCGGGCTAACGAAGGAATCATCAACGCCGAACTTTTCCAGTTCGCGGTGCAGATACGTACCGAACGGGTCATCCCCGGTGCGGGTGATGACGCCGGTCCGGCGGCCATGGCGGGCGGCGGCCACAGCAACATTGGACGGCGAGCCGCCGAGGTATTTGCCGAAGGACGTGACATCCTCCAGCCCTACCCCGATATCGTTCGGGTAGATATCAACGCTGATGCGCCCGATCGTGAGCAGTTCGTGGGTCACGGTAATCGTGGACCTTTCTTTTGGATCTCAACCTCTAAGCAGCCGAACGGCCAAGGCTCCGGCGTTCCGCGGCCCCGTGAGCGGGACCACATGAACTACTGTGCCCTAGAATTTATGTCCTGTCAAAGGTTTGTACTGACATACTTACAACAAGCAGAAGTGCCTCGAAATAGCAGTGCTGCGCAGGTGCCGGCAGGGACGCGAAGGGGTAGTATTTCCGCCCCTATTTTTTCGGCACGGCAAGCTCACCGGTGACGTACTGGGCACGGCCGAATCCGAAGGACCAGTCCCCCGCGGTGTTCTCGACATATCCAATGAAGACGTCCTCACCGGCGACTCCCAGTGCCCCCAATTTCCCCGCCACGGCCGCAAAGAGGCTCTGCTTGGCCTCCTGACTGCGCCCGCCCTGCGTGAAGATCTGGATCATAATGACGTCGCGCGTGCGCTCGAAGCCAAGGCCCGCATCCTGGGCCACGATCTGACCCGGCGCGTGCTCGGTGACGATGTGGAAGTAGTCGCGTTCCGGGATGCCATATTCAGCCAGGATGGCGTCATGGATGCCCCGGCTCAGGAGGTTGAGTTCATCCTGGCTGCGCCCCGAGTGGACGTCGATTCGTACGAGCGGCATTTCGTCTCCTTTGATAGTTTGTCCTGACATACTATCAAAGTACGGATGCCGCGCAAGACCCTCCTCCGCGGTTGCCCAACTGGGTAGCAGCTCAGGGCGTTCCCAGGGCTGGGAA
>NZ_JBHTSL010000077.1:0-23088 GCF_042795115.1 Arthrobacter sp. NPDC056493
ACTACACCTGCCACCCACAAACCCCCGCCCCGGCGGGCGCGCCCGCACCCCGCCCCGGCCCGACCCCCCCCCCGTCCCGCACCCACGCGTACTGCCCCCGCGACGGCCGCCTCCCTGACGGGAGGCGGCCTTCTGCGTACATCTCGTGGCTGGCGCTGTTAGCCGATCTTGCGTGCCGCGCGGCGCTTGCTGAGTTCGTCGTCCGGGAACGTCTGTTCGCCGGCGTGCTCGCTGGGCAGCGAGGCGAGGCTTCCCTCGACTTCGCGCCACACGCGGCCGACCGCGATTCCGAACACGCCCTGGCCGCCCTGCACGAGGTCGATGACCTCGTCCGCGGACGTACATTCGTAGACGCTGGCGCCGTCGCTCATGAGGGTGATCTGCGCCAGGTCCTCGACGCCGCGTTCACGGAGGTGCTCCACGGCGCTGCGGATCTGCTGCAGCGATACGCCGGTGTCCAGCAGCCTCTTGACCACCTTCAGGACCAGGATGTCGCGGAAACCGTAGAGCCGCTGGGAACCCGAGCCCGCTGCTCCGCGGACTGCCGGCTCCACCAGGCCGGTGCGGGCCCAGTAGTCAAGCTGCCGGTAGGTGATCCCGGCGGCCTTGCAGGCGGTGGGCCCGCGGTAGCCGGCATCCTCGTCCAGAACCGGGAGATCCTCAGTGAAGAGAAGGCCCTGAGCACCGCTTGCGGGCACGGCAACGCCGGCCGTCGAGGGCTGCTTCAGCTCGCCTGCTTCGCCTTTCGGACTCACGTGGATCCTCCTTGTCATGAGCTCCCCTGAGGAAGTTGCCGCAACAGCTGCTACGCGCATGAAGTCCGGATGAAATTCACGCTTGTAATTCGGCCGGAGTAGCACTTTCCAGTGTGACTTGCGCCGCTGTCGTATGCAATGGGAACTTGGTACCTTCGACGTTAGGCCTGCCGTGGCCCAAGGTCAAAGACGTTCGCATGATTAGTGGGGCGTGTCGAAAGTTTCAGCCTTAACTTTAACCTTAACGTGACCTTAGCCGTCAAAATCCTCGGGCTCGACGTCGTCCAGGAACTCCCGGAACCTGCGCAGCTCACGCTCTTCATCCACGGTGGGGCCGGGCTCCGTGTCCTCGCCCTCGTCATGCTCGGTAATGCGCACGCCGGCCTCGTCCATGACGGAGTCGGCGCACCAGATCCGGCATTTGGCGCGTAGTGCGATGGCCAGGGCGTCCGACGCCCTGGAGCTCACTGTGGCCCCGTTGTCGAACTGGAGCTGGCCGTAGAAGATGTTGTCCTCCACGGCAACGATGTTCACGCTGACCACGGAATGGCCAAGGGTCTCGACGACGTCAACCAGGAGGTCGTGCGTCATGGGCCGCGGCGGCACCACGCCCTGCTGGGCCAGCGCGATGGCACTTGCCTCGGGGGTCCCGATCCAGATGGGAACGTGCCGTTCCCCGTGCATCTCGCGAAGCAGAACCAGAGGCTGGTTGGAGGGCAGTTCGATGCGGACGCCCACAATCTCGACTTCGATCATCAGATTTCCATCCGCGAGATACGGTCCTGGACAAGGGCCCGGTGCAGGGTTAGGCAAAGGTCGCTGATTTCCCGGGCGGCTTCCGCCGCGCGGGCCTGCGATGCGGCGTCCCTGCGCGAGGTCAGGGTGGCCACGGCGCGTTCCACGAGTCCGAACTCGCGTTCCGCGGCCGCCTGGAAGGGCCGGAGGTGCCGCGGCTCCAGGCCGTGGCTCTCCAGCTGGACGCAGGCGCGGGCCACCTGCAGGGCGTGCTCGTCGAACTTGCCGTCGGTGTGCCCGATGAGGCCGAAGCTGAGCAGGGACTGCAGCAGCAGAACGCTGGCCCCCGACTCCGCGCGCAACTGCTCCTCGCTGAGCCTGCGCGCTTTGTTCTGCAGTTCCGCTGCGAGCTCATCCGAGACGATCCGCGGGGACACGGTAACGCCGGGGGAAAGGTTCTCGGGCCGCTCGCCCCTGTCGATGGCGTCAAGGTAGTCCTTGATGACCTTCAGCGGCAGGTACTGGTCGCGCTGGAGCGACAGGACGAAGCGGAGCCGTTCGACGTCGCTGTCGGAGTACTGCCGGTAGCCCGCGGGCGTACGCCGGGGATTGATGAGTCCCTTTTCCTCAAGGAACCTGATTTTCGACGCCGTCATGCTCGGAAAGTCATCGCTCAGCTGAGCGAGCACTTCCCCGATGTTCAGGACCAGTGGTCCCCGGCGCTCCGGTTGTGCCATTGCCACAGGCAGCCGCTCCGAATCAGACGCGTCCTGCTGCGCGGGCAGGGCTCAGGTAGAAGGTGAGGCGGAACTTGCCAATCTGGACTTCGTTTCCGGACCTCAGTTCCACGCTGTCCACGCGGTCATGGTTGACGTAGGTGCCGTTCAGGCTCCCGGTGTCCACCACCTCGAAGCTCCGCGGCGTGCGCCGGAACTCGACGTGGCGGCGGGACACCGTCACGTCGTCGAGGAAAATATCAGCGTCCGGGTGCCGCCCGGCCGTGGTGACATCGGAGTCAAGGAGGAAGCGTGCACCCGAGTTCGGCCCGCTGTGGGCCACGAGCAGGGCGGAGCCGGAGGGCAGTGCCTCGACGGCAGATCGTTCCTCCGGGGAGAGCTTGGGGACGATTGTGGGCTCGTCATGATGAACCGGAGTGAGGTTGATCGAGGTGGTTTCCGAGGCCCTGCCCGCACCTGTGCCGTAATCGCCGTTGGTGTGGTTCTGTTCGCCGCCAACCATGGATTCCTCCTCCTTCGTTGCAGATGTCCCCCTGCAATCAACGCGTACCGTCCGGAACTGCCTGGCAGCTCCGGTATGCCGCCCGCGGTCCGGCCCCTGGACTCCATTGCTGGACTCCGGTGGCCGGGCAGCGGGACCGGTTAGCTTTAGCCTACCTGTTGTTCGTACTCCGATGCACTGAGCAGGGAATCCACTGCATCAGGCTCGGCGAGCTTGACTTCGATGAGCCAGCCGTCGCCGTAGGGATCGGAGTTGATGAGTGCGGAATCGCTGTCCAGTGCCTCGTTGCGGGCCACGATCTCGCCGGAGACGGGGGCGTAAATGTCGCTGACGCTCTTGGTGGACTCAACTTCACCCACGACGTCGTTTGCCTTAACAGTGGTGCCAACTTCGGGCATCTGGGCGTAGACGACATCTCCGAGGGCGTCCTGGGCGAAGTCGGTGATCCCCACGCGGACCACACCATCGGCGTTCGGTGCGGTCACCCATTCGTGTTCGGCGGTGTAGGACAGATCAGAGGGAATGTTGCTCATCAGGGGCCTTTCATCGGGTCAATCACCAATGTCAACGGAGGCGTCGGAAACAGCCACCGGTTGAAAGTATATGCACAACTCCTTGGCCGCCGGATGTGCCATTATGCCCCGCGGGAACCGCCCAATCCGGCATCCTGTGTGGCAAAGTGGTGCCATGCCGGAACTACCCGAGGTGGCCGCACTGAGCACGTTCCTCGACACGCGGCTGCGCGGCGCGGTGCTGGAGAAGCTGCAGATCCTGTCCGTGGCCGTGCTCAAGACGGCCGACCCGCCCTACACGGCCCTCGCGGGCCGAACCATCACCGGCGTGGAGCGGTTCGGGAAGTTCGTCAGCATTGACGCCGACGGCCTGCATTTCGTCTTCCACCTCGCCAGGGCGGGCTGGGTCCGTTACACCGAAAAACCATCGCCCGAACCGCTCCGGCCCGGCAAGGGCCCCATCGCGGCCCGGCTGCACCTTGCCGGGGCGGACGGCGGGAAGATGGGCATCGACCTGACCGAGGCCGGCACCAAGAAGGGCCTGGCAGTCTACGTGGTGCGGAAGCCCGGCGACGTTCCCGGCATCGCCGACCTGGGCCCGGATCCGCTGATTCCCGCGTTCAGCCGGGAGATGTTCGCCGAGATCCTGGCCGGCCACCCGCACCAGATCAAGGGTGTGCTGCGCAGCCAAAGTGTCATCGCCGGCATCGGAAACGCCTACAGCGACGAAATCCTGCACGCAGCGAAAATCTCCCCGTTCGCCATGGCCAATGCCCTGGAGCCGGCGAAGGTCGGGGTCCTGTTCGACGCCATCCACAGCGTCCTGGGAGCCGCGGTGGCGCAGGCCCGGGGGAAGGCGCCCGCCGACCTCAAGGACGCGAAGCGAAGCGGCATGAATGTGCATGGCCGCGCCGGCCAGCCCTGCCCGGTATGCGGGGACACGGTCCGGGAGGTGTCCTTCGCGGACACTGCACTGCAGTACTGCCCCACCTGCCAGACAAACGGCAAGATCCTGGCCGACCGCAGAACATCCCGCTTCCTCAAGTAGGGCTCACCGCTCAAACCCGTTCCGCCGTCGGGCGTGCACAAAAAAACCCCGCCAACCCAGTTTGGGTTGGCGGGGTTTTGTTGTGGTCGGGCTGACAGGATTTGAACCTGCGACCCCTTGACCCCCAGTCAAGTGCGCTACCAAGCTGCGCTACAGCCCGTCAGTTCCGCCGTTCTCCGCCAGATGAATGTTCCGAGGAATTTCATCTAAGCAGTCCGGCCGAACCACCTAGAAGAGCTTACACGATTCCGGAGGGTGCCAGTGACACTTTCCGGCATTCGCCGCCCGGTGTGTCGTAATTAACGCTTCTTGCCGCGCTTTTCACGCACACGCATGCTGACTTCGATGGGCGTTCCCTCGAAGCCAAAGGTTTCGCGCAGGCGGCGGGTGATGAACCGGCGGTAGCCCGGGTCCAGGAAACCTGTGGTGAACAGGACAAACTTCGGCGGCCGGCTGGAGGCCTGCGTGCCGAACAGGATGCGGGGCTGTTTGCCGCCGCGGACCGGGTGCGGGTGTGCCGCCACCAGCTCGCCCAGGAAGGCGTTGAGCCGTCCGGTCGGAATGCGCCGGTCCCAGTTTTCCAGCGCCAGCTCCAGGGCCGGCACCAGGCGGTCCTTGTGCCAGCCGGTCTTGGCGGAGATGTTGACACGTGGCGCCCACTCCACATGCGCCAGGTCCTGCTCGATTTCGCGTTCCAGGTACCGCCGGCGTTCATCGTCCAGCAGGTCCCACTTGTTGAACGCGAGCACCAGGGCACGCCCCGATTCGATGGCGAGCTGCAGAATGCGGACGTCCTGTTCGCTGAGCACCTCGTCCACGGCAAGAAGAACGACGGCGACCTCCGCCTTTTCCAGCGCACTCTGGGTCCGGAGGGAGGCGTAGAAGTCGGCGCCCTGCGCCATGTGCTGGCGCCGGCGGATGCCGGCGGTGTCCACGAAGCGCCAGGTCTGGCCGCCGAGCTCGATGAATTCGTCAACCGGGTCGCGGGTAGTGCCGGCGGTGTTGTCCACCACCACACGCTCGGAGCCGGCCAGCTTGTTCAGGAGGGAAGACTTGCCCACGTTGGGACGTCCGATCAGGGCAATCCGGCGCGGGCCGCCGGAGCGTTCGACGCCCTCAACGGTGGAGAACTCCGGCAGGGTGTCCATGACGTGGTCCAGCATGTCGGCGACACCGCGGCCGTGCAGCGCGGAGACGGGGTACGGCTCGCCGAAGCCCAGGCCCCACAGGACTGCGGAGTCGGCTTCCTGCACGAAGTCGTCCACCTTGTTGGCGACAAGGATGACGGGCTTCTTGCTTCGGCGGAGCATCTTCATGACGCCCTCGTCGGTGGCGGTTGCGCCCACGGCCGAGTCGACGACGAAGAGCACGGCGTCCGCCAGCTCCACTGCCATTTCGGCCTGTTCCGCCACGCGGGCGTGGATGCCGCGGGCATCGTGCTCCCAGCCGCCGGTGTCGACGACGGTGAAGTTCCGGCCGTTCCAGTTCGCCGAGTACATCACGCGGTCGCGCGTTACACCCGGGGTGTCTTCAACGACCGCCTCGCGGCGGCCGAGGATGCGGTTGACCAGGGTGGATTTGCCGACGTTCGGGCGGCCGATGATGGCGAGCACGGGGTCCAGCTTGAGCGGGCCCTCCAGTTCGTCCTCGTCATGCAGTCCGCTGAGGAGCGCGGCGTCGTCCTCGTCGAGTTCGTAGTCGTCCAGTCCGGCACGGAGGGAAGCGGCGCGAAGCTCCGCCTCGTCGTCGTCCAGGGCCGCCAGATGTTCAGCCACCTGGTCGGTGCCGGTGGGCGTGTATTCGTCTTCGCCGGCGCCGGAGTGGCCGGAGGTTTGAGTCGTATCGCTCATTGCACTTTCCTTAATGATGGTCTGCCGGCTGTCCGGCTACTGCGGTGGAACGTTGGTGCGGATGATCCGCGGAGGGCAAGGACAGCCCGCTGAGCCGGACAGTGTCACGAACGTGCGCGGCCAGGGTGTCGCGGATTTCCGTGGCCGCCCTGTCCATTGAAGCACGCCCGGTTTCACCCGGATTGCGGCCGACGGCGAGCGGTTGGCCAAAGCTGACGTGCAGCCGGCGGCCCGGCTTCGGGATGCTGCCCAGGTGTTCGCCGCCCTGCCGTGTGCCAAGGATGGCCACCGGCACCACGACGGCCTCGGAGTTCAGGGCGAGCCATGCCACCCCGTTACTGATGCCGGCTGCGGTGCCGCTCCCCCGGGTTCCCTCCGGCAGGATGCCGACGCAGCGGCCGGCGTCGAGGGCGTCCTTGCTGAGCTGCAGGACCGAGCGGTCCCCCGCCCTGTCGACCGGAAGCTGGCCCGACGCCCTCAGCACGCGGCCGAGGAAGCCCTTGAACATCTCCTTCTTAACGAGGATGTGCATGCTCCGGGGCGAGGCGCCGAACATGACGGGTCCGTCGAGGAGGCTGATGTGGTTTCCCGCGAAGATCACCGGGCCCGAGGCCGGAACGTTGGAGCGCCCGGTGACGGAGGTGCGGTAGACGACGTTGTTCAGGAACCGGCCGACGGGCCGGCTCCACGCCATGGTCCACGCACCAGGGAGAGCCGTCTCCGGAACCCGGGTGCCCGGAACTCCGGTGCCTGGCATCCGGGCGGAATCACTCATGGTTGATGACCTTGGTGACGATGCGCAGCGCGGCGGCCACGGTTTCCTCGAAATCCAGTTCCGACGAATCCAGCGTCACCACACCGTCCGCCGCCTGGGTGAAGTTCACCACGGTGGAGTCCTTCGCGTCCCGCTGGGTCACCTGGGCTGCCAACTGCTCGGCGCTTTGCGTTCCGCCGAGCTGGATGCCGCGGCGGCGGAGCCGCGCCTCCTCGCTGGCGGTCAGCAGCATGCGGACCTGGGCAGCCGGGGCAACGACGGTGGTAATGTCCCGGCCCTCCACCACCATGCGGCGGTTGTGTTTTTCGATCAGGGCGCGCTGGCGGCGGATAAGTTCCGTCCGGGCACCGAGCGTGGTGGCGACGGCGCTGACGGACGAAGAGATCGCCGGTTCCCTGATGGCGTCTGTAACGTCGGTGCCATCGACCCGCACGTACTCGGCGTGCGGGCTGGTGCTGATGTCCAGCGGCAGTTCTTCGGCAGCCAGTTCGACGGCGGAGGCGTCAGCGAGGTCCGTTCCGCGGTCGAGGCAGTACCAGGTGAGGGCGCGGTACATGGCGCCGGTGTCCAGGTAGGCAAGGCTGAGGCGGCGGGCCACTTCCTTGCTGACGCTGGACTTTCCGGAGCCGGACGGCCCGTCGATGGCCACCACGAGCGGACGGCCCAGCCGAAGGGCAGGCAAAGTTTCGGTCAGTTCCTGTGTCATTACTGCAGTACCCGCCATCCACGGTCGCTTAGTGCTTCTACAAGGAGGTCATGCGCGCTCGGCAGCACGGAGATCTCCACCATGCCCACATTCTGCCCCGAGGAGTGGTCCAGGCGGAGATCTTCGAGGTTGACGCCAATCTCACCGATCTCGGTCAGGAGCCTGGCGATCTGGCCCGGGCGGTCGTCCACGAGTACCGTGAGCCACGAATAAGCCTGCGGCGGTCCGCCGTGCTTGCCCGGAATCCGGGCCTGCCCGGCGTTGCCTTCGCTCATCAGCTGCGCCAGGTCAAGGCGGGCACCGGCGGCCGCGGGGTCTTCCAGGGTTCCGATCAGCCGGTTGAGGTCATCTCGCACACCGTAAAGGATCTCCACTACCTTGCCGGCATTCGCACCCAGGATCTGGACCCACAGCGTGGGGTCGCTGGCTGCGATCCGGGTGGTGTCGCGTAGCCCGTTTCCCGCGAGGGAGAGGGCGTGCAGCGGGGTGTCCTGCAGACGGGTCGCCAGCAGCGAGGACATCACCTGGGGCAGGTGGGAGACCAAGGCCACGGCGCCATCATGTTCCTCGGCCGTGAACTGCGAAACGAGGCCACCGAGGTCGGTGGCCAGCGCCTGCGCAGCCTGGACAGCTCCGGCCGAGGACTCTTCGGTGGGACACACGACCCACGGCATGGAGGTGAAGAGCTCGCCGCGGGCCGCGACCGGGCCGGACTTCTCGCGTCCGGCCATGGGGTGTGTGCCCACGTAACGGCTGAGGTCCGCGCCGCGGCTGCGCAGGTCATGCAGGATCGCGGCCTTGACGCTGGCGATGTCGACGACGGTGGCGTCCGGGTAGTCTGCCAGCGCACGTTCCACAACGTCCGCGGTCACGTCCGGCGGCGACGCGACGACAACCAGTTCAGGACTTTCGTCCTTCATGGCCGCCAGCGGGAGGCCTGCGCCGATGTCGACGGCGACTGCCTGGTTGGTGGGCGAGGGATCCGACAGGTAGACGGCAACGCCGCGGCCGCGCAGGCCGAGGCCGATGCTGGTGCCGAGCAGGCCGGTGCCGATAACGACGACCGGCCCGTTCAGGTGTCCGCGGCCGTGCGTACGGAAAGCCGACATCCCTTACAGCCCCACGGATGCCAGCAGGTGGCCGACTTCCTGCTTGCCGAGGTTGCGAATGCTTCCCTGGCGCTGGTCGCCCAGGCCGATGGGGCCGACCTTGACGCGCACCAGGCGCAGCACCGGGAAACCAACCGCGTCGAACAGGCGCCGGACAATGCGGTTCTTGCCGGAGTGCAGCACCACTTCGATCAGCACGTGGCCCGGGGTTGAGTCGACCAGCCGGAAGGAGTCGACGGACGCGAATCCGTCCTCCAGTTCGATGCCATCCTTAAGCTGTGTGCCAATGCCCTGCGGGAACGGCCCACGGACCTGGACCAGGTAGGTCTTGGGAACCTCGTAGGACGGGTGGGTCAGCCGGTTGGCCAGCTCGCCGTCGTTGGTCAGCAGCAGCAGGCCTTCGGTGGCGACGTCAAGGCGCCCGACGTGGAAGAGCCGTTCACCCTGGTTGTTGCGGATGTAGTCGCTGATGCACGGCCGGCCTTCGGGGTCCTCCATGGTGGACACCACGCCCTTGGGCTTGTTGAAGACCATGTAGACCAGCGTGTCGTCGAGCTGGATGCGGAGGCCATCCACGTGGATGACTGCTGTTTTGGGGTCGACGCGGACGCCGAGCTCGGTGACGACCTTGCCGTCGACCTCCACGCGGCCCTCGGCGATCATGTCTTCACAGACGCGCCGGGAGGCGACGCCGGCGGAGGCCATGACCTTCTGCAGGCGGACGCCGTCGGCGTCGTGGACTTCCGACTGCGGCACCTCGGCGCGGGGACCGCGGTTGCGGGAGGGCCGGCGGACCGGTCCCAGGTTCTGGCCGAAGCGTTCGCTGCCGAAGGCGCGCGACCCCGCGGTCTTGGGGGCGCCCGACTTGGGCTTCAGCGCGCCCGGCGTGCCGGGAGCCCTGTTGGCTCCGGGCTTCCGGGCAGCGGCGGCATTGCGCGCGCCTGCCTTGGGTGCACCCGTCCTGGATGCACCTGTCCTGGATGCGGGGGCCTTAGTGCCCGGCTTCCAGTCGCCTGCGGGCCGGCGGCCGGCAGGTGCCTCGTCGGGATCGACGAAGCGCTCCTCGCGGGGCTTGGCCTTGTAGGTGCGGTCGCCGAAGGGGCGGTCGCCCCCCTTCGGGAAGTCGCGCTTCCCGGCGCCCGCGCCGCGACCCTGTACTGGCCCGCGGCCTTGTGCCGCGCCCCGCGCGGCGTTGTCCGGACCTTTGCGTCCGGAGCTGTTACGTGGTGAACCCTGGCGTCCCGCCTGTGTCATGACCCGTCCTCTGTGTTTTAGACCGGCAAAGGTTGTCCAAGGACAACACTAGCCAGCCGTGCAGAATAAATCTGCCCTGGTAAAAACTGCTTCGCAGGCGTGCCGCCTACATTCTTCCGGCGTCGTAGAACTCTTCAATTCCTTCAAGCCCCGGAAGGTGCGGTGAAAGCTGAGGCAACTCAGCCACCGAGCCGATTCCCATGCGTTCAAGGAAATACGACGTCGTGCGGTACAGGACAGCGCCCGACTCCGGATCCGTTCCGGCGTCCTCGACCAGTCCACGCTGGGTCAGCGTCCGCACAACAGAGTCAACGTTGACTCCACGAATTGCAGACACCCTTGCCCGGGATACCGGTTGCCGGTACGCGATGACGGCGAGTGTCTCAAGCGCCGCCTGGGTCAGCCTGGCCGTCTGTCCCTCCAGGACGAAAGCACCGACGACGTCGGCGAATTCAGCCCGTGAGTAGATGCGCCAGCCTCCGGCGACATTCCGCAATTCAAAACCCCGGGGGCTGGAAGCGACGTCATGCTTAGGTCCATTACTGCCAGTTTCCATATCCGGGGCTTTAACAGTATAGCCGTCATAGTCGCGCTGCAGGTCCAGCAGCAGCGCTTCGACGGCGGCCACCGTCAGGTTGAGTCCGGCGGCGAGGTCGGTGGCAGAGGTGGGCTCGTCCAGCACCATCAGCACCGCCTCAAGCGCGGCGCGTTCCCGGCCCTCAATTGGATCCGTCATCGCTGCTCCTCGTATTCCTCGCTCAGGTGCTCCGCGGTCCATCCGTTGCCGGCCGCGGTCCAGCGCACTGTCAGGTCGCCAAGCGGCGCAACCTGGTCGAAGGCCACCACCTGGTCCCTGAACAATTCCAGCAGGGCCAGGAAGCGGGCTACCACAACGAGGGTGGATTCGGCGTCGGCTATCAGGGCACGGAAGGTCAGGGGCCTGCCATCCTGCAGCCGCAGCCCCATCAGCTCCGCCTGCTCGCGGACGCTCACCGCGCTCCCGTGCAGGTGGGCCACACCGACCTCCGTCGGCGCCGGGTCCTTGGGCTTGAGAGCGGCCTCGGCCAGCGCCGCGAACTGCGCAGGGCTGTGCTTCCAGACCAGTTCCGGCAGCATGGCGGCGAAGTGTTCCTCGAGGGCGACCTGCCGCGGATAGCGCCGGGCCTCAAGTTCCAGTGTTGCGTCCATCAGAGCGGCGACCTGCTTGAAGGCCTTGTACTGCAGCAGCCGGGCAAAGAGCAGGTCACGCGCCTCGAGGAGGGCGATGTCGTCGTCGTCCTCCACCTCGCCTGCGGGCAGCAGGCGCGCTGCCTTCAGGTCCAGCAGCGTGGCAGCGATGACGAGGAACTCACTTGCCTCGTCAAGGGCCCACTCCTCCCCCAGTTCCTGGAGGTTCCGGATGTACCGGATGAACTCGTCGGTGACCGTGGCAAGCGCCACCTCGGTGATGTCCAGCTGGTGTTTGGAGATCAGCCCCAGCAGGAGGTCGAAGGGGCCACTGAAGTTGGCCAACCGTACTTCGAAGCCGGACCGCCTGGCCTCGGCGGGGGGCGCTGCCGGCTCTGCGGTCATCCGGGCTAGGGCGCGCCGCCGCGCGAGATCAGTTCCTTGGCGAGGCGGCGGTAGGCGTCGGCACCCACGTGGTTTCCGGCGTAGCTCGTGATGGGCTCGGCGGCCACGGTGGCGTCAGCGAACTTGATGGAGCGTTTGATGACGGTTTCGAAGACCTTGTCCCCGAAGGCTTCCACCAGGCGGCTGATGACCTCGCGGCTGTGCAGCGTGCGGGCGTCGTACATGGTGGCCAGCACGCCGTCCACCTGCAGCCGCGGGTTGAGGCGGTCCTGGACCTTGTCGATGGTTTCGACCAACAAGGCCACCGCGCGCAGGGCAAAGAACTCGCAGATGAGCGGAATGATCACGCCGTGGGCCGCGGTCAGGGCGTTGACGGTGAGCAGGCCGAGGGAAGGCTGGCAGTCGATGAGCACGACGTCGTAGTCATCCTCAACCTTCTTCAGGGCACGGTCGAGGACCTGTTCGCGGGCCACCTCGTTGACCAGCTGGACTTCCGCCGCGGAGAGGTCGATGTTGGCGGGCAGCAGGTCCACGTTCTCGACGCCGGTCCGGTGGATGGCTTCGCGGATGTCGATCTTGCGGTCCATCAGGACGTTGTAGACGGTCAGATCGAGTTCATGGGGGTTGACTCCGAGCCCGGCGGACAGGGCGCCCTGCGGGTCGAAGTCCACCAGGAGCACGCGGCGGCCGTATTCGGCCAGTGCTGCGGCAAGGTTGATGGTGGAGGTGGTCTTGCCCACCCCGCCTTTCTGGTTAACCATGGCTATGACGCGGGCCGGTCCATGGGAGGACAGCGGCGCGGGCTCCGGAAATTCGCGGTGGGGGCGGCCTGTGGGACCCATGACGGCGTCTTCCAGGTCGAGTTCCGTGCCTTCCAGAGTTGCTGAACCCTGTTCGCTGCTCACGTATCTATCCACACTTTCGATGACGGTGATTTTCTGCCGCTGTCTGCCAGCGCCCCTGCTTGTTCCACCCCAAGGTTACAGCGCCCGACACGGCATTCCGTGGACCTTGACTTTTGATGGCGTTTGAGCCTTTACCTTGTACCTGAGGTCGAAGGTTGTCTGTCCGGCAGCAATGAAACCGCCCACACAGGCGGGGGCCTGTGCGGGCGGTTTTCCTTCAGCTGTATGGCGCGGGGGCTTAGGCCCGGGACCTAGGCCTTGGCCGGTACGGCAGGCTCCGGCGTTTCTACCACGCCGTGGTGGTGCGCCACCATGGTCTGCTCGTCGAACGGTGCCTCGCCGGACAGCACCCGGTTGACCTGCTCGCCGTCGACCTCTTTGACCCAGGTGCCGACCAGCAGGGTGGCAACGGCGTTGCCGGTGAAGTTGGTCAGTGCACGGGCCTCGGACATGAAGCGGTCGATGCCGACGATCATGCCGACCCCGCCCAGGAGTTCGGGCCGGTGGGCCTGCAGGCCGGCGGCGAGCGTGGCCAGCCCTGCGCCGGTGACGCCGGCGGCGCCCTTGGACGCGATGATCATGAAGATCAGCAGGGAGATCTGCGCGCCGAGGTCCAGCGGGGTACCCATGGCGTTGGCCACGAAGAGCGATGCCATGGTCAGGTAGATGGCGGTACCGTCCAGGTTGAAGGAGTAGCCGGTGGGGACCGTCACACCGACAACCGGCTTGGAGACGCCGAGGTGCTCCATCTTGGCGATGAGGCGCGGCAGGGCCGCTTCAGAGGAGGACGTCGAGAAGATCAGCAGGTATTCGCGGGCCAGGTACTTCATCAGCTTGAAGATGTTCACGCCGGTGACAACCTGCAGCAGGCCGCCGAGGATCACAACGATGAACAGCGCGCAGGTGATGTAGAACGCGATCATCAGGGTGAACATGCTCACGATGGCCTGGAAGCCGGTTGCGCCAACAACGGCGGCGATGGCACCGAAGGCACCCACCGGGGCAAGCCACATGATCATGATCAGGATGCGGAAGACCAGCGCCTGGGCGTGGCCGATCGCCTTCAGGATCGGTGCGCCCTGCGGGCCCATCTTCTGCAGTGCGAAGCCGACGAGGATGGCAGCGAGCAGGGTGGGAAGCACCGGAATGTCCGAGGGAATGATGCCCAGCAGGAAGTCAACGGTGCTGTCCGTGGCCGCCTTCTTGTTGGGATCGTACGGCGCGAGCTCCAGCCCTTCACCCGGGTGGATGATGTTGCCGACGACCAGGCCGATTGCCAGGGCGAAGGTGGACATCACGACGAAGTAGCCCAGTGCCAGCCCGCCGACCTTGCCGACGGTGGCGGCCTTGGCGATGGAGCCGATGCCCAGCACGATGGTGCAGAAGATGACCGGGGCGATCATCATCTTGATCAGCTTGATGAAGCCGTCACCGAGGGGCTTGAGTGATTTTCCGACCTCGGGGAACAGCAGTCCTACCAGAGCGCCGAGAACGACTGCGGCGATGACCGCAATGTACAGGTAATGGGACTTGTCGAGTCCCTTACGCTCGGCTTTAGCCGGCACTGCCGACTCTCCTCGTTGAGAAGCCATCTTGTCTCTCCTTATGGATAATCTGGAAGACGCTTCGGCACAATCTCTGGGCCCCGCGCGTCGGTCCTTGTGATTTCCATCATTCGCCACAGAGTGACTTGGCTCACCGTTGCGTTCATATTGGTCATGGGAGGTGTTGATGATCCACCGCTGGAGCATCGCGAGGCGGCTGTTCGTGGCGAACCTGCTGTTCATGCTGGCCCTGACGGCCATCGTCGGGACGGCCGTCTTCGTCGACGCCCGGGACCATGCCTACGAAGAGGCCGGCCGCCGGATGGGCGCCCTGGCGACATCCATTGCGGACAACCCTCTTGTGCTGCAGGCCGCCGGGACGGGGAGTCCGTCAGCGCAGCTGCAGCCCTACGCATTGAAGGTCATGGCCGATTCCGGAGCGGATTTCATCACCATCATGGCGCCGGACCGGACGCGCTGGACCCACCCGCTGGACCAGGAGCTGGGCCGCCCCTATATCGGTTCGATCGAGCAGGCCCTCCAAGGCCACGTATTCACCGAGATCACTGCGGGAACGCTCGGGCCGTCGGTGCGGACGATCGCCCCGGTGAAGGACGCCCGCGGTGGGGTCCGCGCGCTCGTGGCGGCCGGCGTGACCGTCAATACTGTTGACGTGGCCGTTTCCGGCCGGCTGCCGGCGCTGCTGGCAGTATCCGGATCCCTGCTGGCAGGCGGATCGCTCGCGTCCTGGTTTCTTGGCCGCTACCTCCGGCGGGTGACCAGAGGCTGGGGTCCCGAGCAGCTGGCCCAGCTCTTTGCCTACTACGAATCAGTACTCCACTCGGTCCGGGAAGGTGTTGTCCTGATAGATCCCGCCGGACGGGTGGTCATCTACAACGACCAGGCGGCAGAGCTGCTGGGACTGGAACCCCGGGAAGCGGAGGACGACCACGCGGCCACGCCGCTGCTTGCCGACCTGCCCCTGGCGCCCAGCCTGAAGGAGCTCTTTGAATCGGGGCGCACGGCCCACGACGAAATCCACCTCACCCATGACGGCGTACTGGTGGTTAACCAGCGCCCGGCAGTGGGGCCAGGATCCTCCACCGGACGGCAGCGCGGCCCGGTGTTCGGCACCGTCGCCACCATACGCGACCGCACGGAGATCGAATCCCTGGGTACCGAGTTGGAAAGCATGCGGACGCTTTCCGATGCTCTCCGGGCGCAGACCCACGAGCATGCTAACCGGCTGCACACCATGGTTTCCCTGATGGAGCTGGGGCGGACTGATGACGCTTTGGACTTTGCCACGAAGGACCTCGAGCTGAGCCAGCAGCTGACGGACGACGTGATCAGTTCGGTCCAGGAGCCCGTGCTGAGCGCCCTCGTCATGGGCAAGGCCGCCGAGGCCCACGAACGCGGCGTGGAGCTGGTAGTCGAGGCGTCCGGGCCGGCCCTCAGCGGAGAGCTGGCCGTACAGGACCTCGTCACGGTCCTCGGCAACCTGCTGGACAATGCCATCGATGCCGCCGCGGACGCCCCCGCACCCAAGCGCGTGGAGCTGCTGGTGGACACGGCGCGCGGCGGCCTGGACATCACAGTGCAGGACTCGGGGCAGGGCATTGACCCAACAGCTGTGGACGACGTGTTCCGCTACGGGTTCAGCACCAAGACCGCCGGGCCGTTCGGGCGGGGCCTTGGCCTTGCGCTGGTGAAACAGGCCGTCCAGCGCCTGGCAGGTACCATGACCATCAGCAGTTCCAGCGCCGGCGGGGCGCGCTTCCACATCGCACTCCCGGCCAGCATCGCTTCCGCCCCACTGCACGCAGACACCATTCCGCCAAGCGCATTGCCGTCAAGCACGGCCACATCGAGTCTCCCGGAGGAGCACACGTGACAGACATCCGAGTCCTCGTCGTTGAGGACGAGCCCGTCGCAGCTGCGGCCCACGCCGCCTACGTGGGCAGGATGGACGGCTTCACTCTGGCGGGCACGGCTCCGGACGGCCAGTCCGCGCTTCGGATGCTCACCGAGCTCTCGGCCGCCGGCAGCCCGGTGGAACTGGTTCTGCTGGACATGAACCTGCCGGACCTGCACGGCCTCGACATCGCGCGCCGGATGCGCTCCGCCGGGCACTTCGCCGACATCATCGCAATCACGGCTGTTCGCGAACTGGCAATTGTCCGCAGCGCAGTGTCGATCGGCGTCGTGCAGTATCTCATCAAGCCGTTCACCTATGCGACGTTCGCGGACAAACTGGAGAGTTACCGGCAGTTTCGCGAGCAGCTCGCGGGCCCGGAGACGGGGTCAGCGAAGGCGGCAGCATCGCAGAGCGACGTGGACCAGGCTTTCGCGAGCCTGCGGGCTCCGTCTGAGCTGCCGCTGCCGAAGGGCCTGGCCCCTTCAACGCTCGACGCCGTCAGCGACTTTATGAAGGAACAGCCCGACGCCGTCTCGGCCACCGAAGTCATGACCGCCCTGGGCATGTCGAGGGTTACCGCCCGCCGCTACCTCGAATACCTTGCCGACGCCGGAACGGTCTCCCGGACGGCGCGGTACGGCGCGCCGGGCCGCCCCGAGAACGAATACCGCTGGTCCCGGGCCTGATCAATAACGGGCACGGGAACATGCCCTCAGGCGGCTGTGGGTGTGGACCAGTAGGGCCAGGGATCCAGAGGCAGTGGCGGATCCAGGTCGTCGGGCCTGCCGGGCTCGTGACTGCCGGGCTCGTGACTGTCGGGCTCGTAGCTGTCGGGCTCGTAGCTGTCAGGTTCGAGGCTGTCCGGTTCGAGGCTGTCTGGGTCGAGGCTGTCTGGCCAGTGGGGTGGTTCCCAGTCCTGGTATTCGGCGGGGTAGGACCGTCCCGCGGGTGAGATCCAGCCGGGCGGGCTCTCCCGGGTGGCGCCGACCGGTCTCCACGCCGTCGTGTGTTTCAGGCGGTGATGCTGCGGGCACGGCTGGCCAAGATTGGCGACGCCGGTGCCGCCGGCTGCCCAGGCCAGGATGTGGTCGGCGTCGTTGTCCAGGGAGTGGTTGTTGCAGCCGGGGAACGTGCACCGCGCGTCGCGGAGACGGAGCCATTGGCGCATCGGTTTGGTGAGCCGGTAGCTGGTGCGTCCGATCTCCAGCGGAGCCCCGTCCCGCGGATCCGTCAGCACGCGCAGGAACGAGGTTCCGCCGTCGGCGACAAGCCGGCGGGCCATGCTGGCGGGATCGGCCCGTACCCGTCCAGTGTGGCCGGTTCCTCAGTCCGTCCGAGCAGCGAAAAAACCGGAACCGTGACCAGGACCTGAGCCCTCGGGGACGGCACATCAGCAGCGGGCCCGTCCCCCGCGGCCCCAAGACTTGCGGCCCCAAGACCTGCGGCCCCAAGACTTGCGGCCCTAAGACTTGCGGCCCCAACACCTGCGGGCACCGGGCCGGCGAAGAATGCTGCGCCCGTGCCGTCAATCCCCGGAACGGGACCGAGCATGCCGGTGGAGAAGACATCGGCCCGGAGCTGGCTCAGGGTCCGGGTCTCGGTCGGGCCCTGGGCTGCGCGTGCGGCGGCGGTGGAGCGGGTCCAGATCCCGGCGGCCTGGTCCGCGGGCAGGAACGCCGAGAGCCAGGCCATGCCGTCCCGGGCCGGCTGATACTCCAGGCGCCGGTCCTTCACACTGTTGCGGTGGCGGGTTTCGATGCTGTCCTGATGATGCCGTTCCCGCCAATACCGTGCCTTGGCGCGGAACCTCGCCGGGGTCAGCTCCCCGGCCGGGCAACCCCGGGCCCGGTTGGGAGCATCCGCGTCCAGGAAGTGGGCCTCCAGGGCTGCTGCGGCTTCGGGTGACAGCCCGTCGGTTTCGTCGCACATGGCCCGGGCGTGCTGCCAGGAAATGCTTCCCGCCCGCAAAGCTGCCAGCGTCACCGGCAGATCCGTGCTCAGCATGCTCGATTCAACCAGCAACCGTGCCGCCGCACCCTCGCTGACGGTCAGCGCGCCGGCCACCTCCGCCGTCACGGACATCTGCCGCACGGCAACGTCCTGCGGGCTTTCAACAGGTCCTGCCATCGCCGCATCCGCCGTGGCGTAACCGGCGGCAAACTGCACCTTCACAGCCGCAAGCCGGGCTTCCAACCCGGCCACTTTCGTCAGGCCGCCCAGGAACGCAGCCGCCTGCTCCCCAAGAGGGTCAACATGATCCGGCAGCGGATCCGCGTCCCCCGGCGGGTCAGCGACCCTCCGGAGCTCGGCGGCCAGCGCCAAGGCAGAGGCACCAATAGCCTCCAACACCTCCGCAGCAGCCGAGCCGTTATCCATACCCACAGCATGACAGGGGGCACTGACATTCTTAACCGCGCTATCGGAGGTCCCCCGGCTGAGCAAGCCATCGCCGTCGTTCCCTGTCACTGAAGCCAACACGCCGGTACCCGGCCCTGCGGCCCGGTGTGCGGTGCGTCCCCCGAAAGCTTCCATAAACACATTGTGATCCGGGGCACTGACATTCCTGCCGGCCCGGCCACAGACCAGGGCCACACATCTGTCCGCCTGGCGGCCGCCCTCGCCGAGAGCAACGGAACCAATCCCTGGCTGCAGCACTCGCTTCCGCCCTCGGATCCAGCTTATGTATACACAGTCGCCTCTCAACCCTGACAAATCCGGCACAAGACTATGCAAGGTCCGCTTCCGTGTATACACTCGAGGTAAATCGAACCGAAGGGAGGGAGACTGTATGCGTGCCAGCGACAGAGCCTACGCAGCACTCCGCGATGACATCATCGAATGGCGCCTCCTCCCCGGCACAGTGCTCGCTGAGGTCGAGCAGTCCGCCAGACTGGGAATCTCCCGGACACCGCTCCGCGAGGCACTGAGCCGTCTGACGGCGGAAGGGCTGACGACGGCGGGCGGCCGCGGCGTCGTCGTCACCGACATCTCACTAGACGACATCGACGAGTTGTTCGAGCTCCGCGAAACCCTTGAAGGGAAAGCTGCTGCACTCGCGGCAGAACGCGGCGATGCCCGCGTCTTTCGGGGACTGCAGGAGGAGCTGCTGGACGCCCCGGCCCTGCTCACCTCACCTGACCCCACCCGGCACGACTATTACGAGCTCGTCGGCCGCCTGGATGCCGCCATCGACGCGGCCATCTCCAACTCCTACCTGGCACAGGCCATGCGCAGCCTGCGCGTCCACCTGGTCCGGGTCCGCAGGCTGGCCGCTGATGACCAGGCCCGGCTCACGGCGGCCGCAGCCGAACATGCCGCCATCGCGGAAGCGATAGCGGCGGGCAACCCGCGGCTGGCCGAAGCGGCCACCACCCTCCACCTGCACCGCAGTCTTTCGCACGTCAAAGCCGTCCACACATCCGCCCAGAAGGAGTCCCATGGTTAAGGAACACCACGTCCGCGTCTACAAGAGCGAGGAAAACCTCCCGCGCGAACAGCAACTCGCCCACAAGATCGCCGTGGTGGCAGCAGACCCCGTGGCCGTCACCGACGACGTCACGGACATGGTCATCAACCGGATCATCGACAACGCCTCCGTGGCCGTCGCCTCACTGAACCGCGCCCCCATCATCGCGGCCCGTGCACAGGCCCTCACCCACGCACCGTCAACCGGCGGCCAAGGAGCCAAGGTCTTCGGCATCGGCGACCGGGTCTCCCCGGAGTGGGCAGCGTGGGCCAACGGTGTGGCGGTCCGCGAGCTGGATTACCACGACACCTTCCTCGCCGCGGACTACTCGCACCCGGGCGACAACATTCCGCCGATCCTGGCGGTCGCCCAGCACGTGGGCTCCAGCGGGGCGGACCTGATCCGCGGCATCGCCACCGGCTACGAGATCCAGGTGAACCTGGTGAAGGCGATCTGCCTGCACAAGCACAAGATCGACCACGTGGCCCACCTCGGCCCCGCGGCGGCCGCCGGTATCGGTACTCTGCTGGGGCTCGACGTCGAAACCATCTTCCAGTCCGTGGGCCAGGCCCTGCACACCACGACGGCCACCCGCCAGTCGCGCAAGGGCGAGATCTCCACGTGGAAGGCGCACGCCCCGGCCTTCGCGGGCAAGATGGCTGTCGAGGCGGTGGACAGGTCCATGCGCGGACAGACGTCCCCGGTGCCGATCTATGAAGGCGAGGACGGCGTGATCGCCTGGCTGCTTGACGGCCCGGACGCCTCCTACGAGGTTCCGCTGCCCGAAGCCGGAGAGGCCAAGCGTGCCATCCTGGACACCTACACCAAGGAACACTCGGCAGAATACCAGGCCCAGGCCTGGATCGACCTCGCCCGCAAGCTGAACAAGGAGCACCCCGAGGCCACGGATCCGGCGAATGTGAAGTCCGTCCTTATCAAGACGAGCCACCACACGCACTACGTGATCGGCTCCGGCGCCAACGATCCGCAAAAGTACGATCCGACGGCCAGCCGGGAAACCCTGGACCACTCCATCCCCTACATCTTCACGGTGGCCCTGCAGGACGGGGCATGGCACCATGTGGACTCGTACTCCCCCGAACGCGCCGCCCGGCCGGACACGGTGGAGCTGTGGCAGAAGGTGTCCACGGTGGAGGACCCGGAGTGGACCCGCCGGTACCATTCCCTGGACATCTCCGAGAAGGCCTTCGGCGGTTCCGTGGAAATCACGCTCACCGACGGCACCGTCATCCGGGACGAAATCGCCGTGGCCGACGCCCACCCGCTGGGCGCCCGGCCGTTCGCCCGTGAGCAGTACGTGAACAAGTTCCGCACCCTGGCTTCCGGGCTGGTGGCGGAGGACGAAATCGAAAGGTTCCTGGCCGCCGTCGAACGCCTCCCGGAACTGGCGGCGGGCGAGCTGGACCAGCTGAACATCGCAGCGGCGCCCGGCGTCATCGATTTCAGCGCGGCGCCCAAGGGACTGTTCTAAGTGCTGTACTCCACCGCCACCCCGGAGCAGAAACGCCTCAAGTTCAGGGAACTGCTCAAGTCCGGAACCATTCAGCAGTTCCCCGGTGCGTTCAACCCGCTCTCCGCCCGGCTGATCGAGGAGAAGGGCTTCGCCGGGGTCTACATCTCCGGCGCCGTGCTGGCGAATGACCTGGGCTTGCCTGACATCGGCCTGACCACCCTGACTGAAGTGGCCACCCGGGCAGGACAGATCGCCCGTATGACCGACCTGCCGTGCATCGTGGACGCCGATACCGGCTTCGGCGAACCCATGAACGTGGCCCGCAGCGTCCAGGAACTGGAGAACGCCGGCCTCGCCGGCTGCCACATCGAGGACCAGTTCAACCCCAAGCGCTGCGGCCACCTGGACGGCAAGAACGTCGTGGACCTGGACACCGCCACCAAGCGGATCCGGGCTGCGGCCGATGCGCGGCGGGACCCGAACTTCCTAATCATGGCCCGCACCGACATAAGGGCAGTGGAAGGCCTGGAAGCCGCGAAGGACCGGGCCAGGGCCCTCGTCGAGGCCGGCGCCGACGCCATCTTTCCCGAGGCCATGAAAGACCTGGCGGAGTTCCAGGCCATCCGGGACGCCGTCGACGTACCGATCCTGGCCAACATGACCGAGTTTGGCAAGAGCGACCTTTTCACCGTGGACCAGCTGCAGGGTGTGGGCGTGAACATGGTGATTTATCCGGTGACCCTGCTCCGTAGTGCCATGGGGGCTGCTGAGCGTACGCTGGATTCAATTAAGGCCGACGGAACCCAGGAGGCACAGGTAGGGAGCATGCTGACGCGCGCGCGGTTGTACGACCTGGTGGACTACGAGGCCTACAACCGCTTTGACACCGGCGTCTTCAACTTCCGGATCCCCGGAACCGACTGACGCCCAAATTCTCGCAGGACCACCGGCCCTTCCAGCCGGTAACCGGACCCAAGGAACGAAGGAGTTCAGCATGGCTGAAGAAGAGATCAAGAAGGGCCTCGATGGCGTCGTGGTGGACTACACCGCGGTCTCGAAGGTCAATCCCGACACGAACTCACTGCTGTACCGCGGCTACCCCGTCCAGGAGCTCGCCGCCAGGTGCAGCTTCGAAGAGGTCGCCTACCTCCTGTGGAACGGCGAATTGCCTTCCTCCGGCGAGCTGGCTGAGTTCACGGCACGCGAACGCGCCGGACGGCCGCTGGATCCCGTGGTCAAGCAGGTGATTGATGCCCTGCCGACGACGGCTCACCCCATGGATGTCTGCCGCACCGCCGCGTCGGTCATGGGCGCCCGCCACCCGCTCGCGGAGGATTCCTCCCGGGACGCCAACATGGCCAAGGCCCTGGACCTGTTTGCCGCAATGCCGGCCATCGTGGCGTATGACCAGCGTCGCCGGCGCGGGCAGGACCTCGTGGAGCCCAGGGATGACCTTGGCTACTCGGCCAACTTCCTGTGGATGACATTCGGTGAGGAGGCCGTCGCCGAGGTGGTGGAGGCCTTCAACGTGTCCATGATTCTTTACGCGGAGCACTCCTTCAACGCCTCCACGTTCGCCGGACGCGTCATCATGTCCACGCTGTCCGACCTCCATTCGGCGGTGACCGGCGCCATCGGTGCGCTCAAGGGGCCGCTGCATGGCGGAGCCAACGAGGCCGTCATGCACACCTTCGACGAGATCGGGATCCGGCCCGAGGAGTCACTCGAGGACGCCGCCGACCGCGCCAAGGCATGGATGGAAAACGCCCTGGCCCAGAAGAAGAAGGTCATGGGCTTCGGCCACCGGGTCTACAAGCACGGCGACTCCCGGGTGCCCACCATGAAGGCCGCACTCGACAAGATGATCGCCCACTTCGGCCGGCCCGAACTGCTGGGCCTGTACAACGGGCTCGAATCGGCCATGGACGAGGCCAAGGGCATCAAGCCGAACCTCGATTACCCTGCCGGCCCCACGTACCACCTCATGGGCTTCGACACGAACATGTTCACGCCGCTCTTCGTCGCCAGCCGGATCACAGGCTGGACAGCCCACTTCATGGAGCAGCTGAACGCGAACTCGCTCATTCGCCCGCTGAGCGCCTACAACGGTCCGGACGAACGGCACGTGCCGTAGCCGGTCGCCTGTAACGCGGACGACGCCGGAAAAGCACGACGCCGGGCCGGTCACCTTTCGGTGGCCGGCCCGGCGTTGTTAATTTCTGTGTC
>NZ_JBHTSL010000078.1:0-22522 GCF_042795115.1 Arthrobacter sp. NPDC056493
TCCCCATCGTGGGGAGGGGCCGGCCTTTCACTCGATCAGCTGCCGCTCAACCGTGCCGGTTGATCAGCTGCTGGGTGACGGCGTCGGCGTCGCGGACGGGGACGTCGGGCTGCTGGCGGTCCCGGTGCTGCCAAGTCTCGCCTCGGCGTCGAGGGCCTTCTGCAGCGCGGCCGACAGTTTCTTCTGCTGCTCTCCGTATGCGGTGAAGTCGCCCTTCGCCAGTGCGGCCTGGCCGGCCTTGATGGCGTCGTTGGCTTCATCCAGGGCTGCCTTCAGCGCGGCCTTGGCATCCTCCGAGCCCGGCGAAGCGGGCGTCGTGCCGGGAGACGTGGGAGTCTTGCCGTTGTTTGGCGAGTCTCCGGCGCTTGCTCCGGACCGGCCGCCGAACAGCTTGTTGAGGGCCTCGTCCAAGGTGGGCTCGAAGGCGATCTTGTCGCCGAAGGCCACGAGTACCCGCTGCAGCGTCGGGTAGGAGGTCTCACCCGTGGACTTGAGGTACACGGGCTGGACGTAGAGCATGCCGCCGCCGGCGGGAAGTGTCAGCAGGTTGCCGTTGAGCACATCCGAGGCACCCTGCCGCAGCAGGTTAAGCGCCTGGGACACGGTGGGATCGGAGTTGAACTTGTTCTGCGCCTGGCCGGGACCGGGCACCTGTGATTCCGGCGGAACCTGCAGCAGCCGGAGCTGGCCGTAGCTCTCGGCCTTCACGCCCTTCTGTGAGCCGGCGTCGGAATCGGCCGCGAGGAAGCCGTAGAGGACGTTCCGGGCGTTGTTGTTGACCACCTGCGGAATGTAGGACGAGGTCAGCTGGAACGCGGGCGTCTTCTGGTCCGGCATCTGCAGCGACATGTAGAACGGCGGCTGCTTGACCTCCTGCGACACGGTGGGATCGTTCGGAACGCTCCACGCGTCGTCGTTCTTGTAGAAGCTCACGGGATCCGTGACGTGGTAGCGGCCCAGCAGTTCACGCTGGACCTTGAACAGGTCCTCCGGGTAGCGGACGTGGCTCATGACAGCGGCGGACATCTCCGAATACGGCTTCAGGGTGGAAGGGAACACCTTCTGCCAGGCCTTCAGGAGCGGGTCCTGGTCATCCCAGGCATACAGCGTCACGGAGCCGTCATAGGCGTCCACGGTGGCCTTAACCGAGTTCCGGATGTAGTTGACGGAGCTGTTGGGCAGCGCCACGTTGCGGCCGGCGGTGGTCTGCGAGTCCGTGGTGGCGTCGGAGAGCTGCTCCTGCTGCGAGTACGGGTAGTACTGGCTGGTGGTGTAGCCGTCCACGATCCACTTGACCCGGCCGTCAACCACGGCGGGGTAGGCATTGCCGTCGACCGTAAGGTAGGGCGCCACCTTCTGCACGCGCTCACGCGGGTTGCGTTCGTACAAAATCTGGGAGGCGTCGTTCACGCCGTCGGACAGCAGCAGGTCCGAGGACTGGAACTTGATCGAGTACAGGACCTTGTTAAGGAAGCTGCCAACGTTCGGGCCGCCGTTTCCGGTGAACGTGTACTGCGTCTCGCCGCCCTCCTTCGAGGCGGGGCGGTCCTGTTCGCGGTGCGGAGCGCCTTCCGGGGCACCCACGATTGAGTACTCCGGGGAGTCCTCACCGAAGTAGATGCGGGGCTCGTAGGTCGCGTCAGTGCCGAGGACACCGGTGGACGGGATGCCGGATTGCAGGAACTCCGGCTTACCGTCGACCGTGAACTTGTTGCCCTTCGCGGCAACCACACCGTAGCCATGGGTGTACACGACGTGGCGGTTCAGCCAGGACTGCTGGTCGGCGGCGAGGCCGTCCGGGTTGAGCTCACGCACGGCGATGACGGTGTCCTGCACCTTGCCGTTCACCGTGTACCGGTCAACGTTGAGCGCCTTGGGGAACTGGTAGTACGGGCGGAACTGCTCAAGCTGCGAGAAGGCGTCCGAGATCAGGTTCGGATCCAGGAGCCGGATGTTGGCCGTGGTCTGCGCGTCCGGGGCCAGGGCCCCTTGGGTAGTAGTGGTGGTGGCGTTGTACCGCTCCACCTTCACCTGGTCCAGGCCGTACGCCGACCGGGTCATGCCGATGTTCCGCTCGATGTACTTCCGTTCCAGGGTCTGCTCGGACGGGCGCACCTGGAACTGCTGGATGACCCACGGGTAGACGCCGCCGGCCAGGATGGAGGTGATGACCAGCATCGCCGTGCCGATCACCGGAAGCCGCCACTTGCCGATGATGGCCGCGACAATGAAGAGGATGGCCACGAGTGCCGCCGCCACGGCCAGGATCGCCTTGGTGGGGATGACGGCGTTGACGTCGGTGTACAGCGCGCCAGCCCAGCGGCCGCCGTTGTTCTGCAGTGCGGAGTAGCGGTCCAGCCAGAAGTTGATGCCCAGCAGGATCAGGAACGAGGCACCGGTGACGGCGAGGTGGATCTGCGCGGCGCGGCTGGTGAAGATGCCGCGCTCCATGATCCTGATGCTGCCGTACAGGTAGTGCGTGAGGATGCCCGCGATACCGGCCACTATTGCCACGCTGATCAGGAACCCGGTGACGAAGCCCAGGAACGGCAGCGTCATCAGGTAGAAGCCGATATCGAGCCCGAACTCCGGATCCTTCTGGCCGAAGGACTCCTGGTTGAAGAACAGCATGACCTTCTGCCACTGGCTGGAGGCCGCGCTGCCGGCGAAGAGCCCAAACAGCACGGGCAGCCCGATCATGACCACGCGCCGCACGGGTTCAAGCTGCGCCTGGTAGCGGTTGAGGTTGTCCCGGATTTCCGAGTCCGGCGCGTAGACCGGGCGGGCGTGGTAGGCGATCCGGATCGCGTAAAACACGGCCGCGAACATGATGAGGAAGCCGGCGGCGAAAATGCCGATTCTCGCCAGGTTCTCAGTCAGGAACACCTCGAAGTAGCCAAGCTGCTGGTACCACAGGACGTCCGTCCATACATTGGCGAAGAAGATGAACCCGACAACAACCAGCGCAACGACGATGAGCGTGGGCGTCAATGCACCGCGCCTTGTCTGGAGTCTTCCGGGCGGGGTGGGGCTGGCAGGACGGGACAAACTCGTACCTCATAGCTTTGTCAGTTGCTGGTCTTAATTTTAAGTTTTCAGTGGAGGCCACGCATAGCGCCGGCACCGGCTGTCAATTAGTGCCACGAGCGGACCGGAGCCTTAGTTCCTCGATTTAGTCTAGTTGTTGGTGCAGGTGGGAAGTCCCGACGTGTCGGCGCCCTTGGCGGCCAGCTCGACGGCGGACTTTGCCTCCGCCAGGTTTTCCACCTTGACCACCTGCAGCCCGTCCGGAACATGCCCCACAACTTCTGCGCAGTTCGCCGCCGGGGCCAGGAACATGGTGGCGCCATCGGCCCGGGCACCGTGCATCTTGACGGCAATGCCGCCGATCGGTCCCACCACGCCGTCGGGGGTAATCGTGCCGGTCCCGGCGATGTGTTTTCCGCCGGTGAGATCGCCCGGCGTCAGGGTGTCCGTGATGCCCAGGGCGAACATCATCCCGGCGCTGGGGCCGCCCACCTTGTCCAGGGAGATCTTTACGTCGAACGGGAAGGTGAAGCGGTACTGCAGCAGCACGCCCAGGATGTAGCGTCCGGACGGGTTCTTCGCTGGAGTCACCGTTTCGGTCACCTGCTTGCCGTCCCGGCTTACGACGACGACCGCGGGCTTCCCCTTTCCGGCGGCCAGTTCTTCCTGGATCACCTCAAGTGACGTGACAGGTTTGGCGTTGATGGAGGTGAAGACGTCCCCCTTCTGCAGTTTGCCCTGCGCGGCCGAACCCTCAGACAGGTCCGCCACTTCGAGCTTCTGCGTGTAAGGGATATCCAGCCCCTTCAGGGCCGCCGCCACAGCGTTTTCCTGCGACGTGGCCATGGCCACGGCACTCTCCTGCTGTGATTCCTCCTTGGTCACGCCCGTCGGGAAGATCAGTTCCTCGGGGTACACCGCCTTGGAGCCGTCAAGCCACGCCGAGAACGCCTCAAAGACACTCACGGGGCCGTTGGGGCCGCCGTCGACATAGACAGTGGTGAGATCGAGGTTGCCCTTGGCCGGGAAGGTCTCGCGGCCGGACACGCTAATCACCGGCTTCGTATTTTCCGTGCCCAGTGTGTTGAACGTGGGCCCGGGCGATTCCACCACGTAAGGGACGGGAAGAACCGCGGCCGTCACGCCCAGCCCGAGCGCAAGAAGCCCGGACAGTGTCATGGCGGAGATGCGGGGATCCCTGCCCCGGGCACGCCGCCACCGGCGGGCATCCTCGGTTCCGTCGGGATTCCCGCCACCGGCGGCAGGCGCCGGGGACTCCTCTGCGGGCTGGCCGCCCTTGGTTATCGTCACTGAAGGACCTCTCCGCACCGCGTCATTCAGCGCTGCACCGCGGCCGCAGCCCGGCGGACGGCCGGGGCGCAGCCTACATACGTTCCGGCTTCTAACACTACGCGTCCCGGCCTGCCGTTAGCTCTTTGCCTACAGCGAACGTCCCGGCTTTCGGCAGACAGCCACTCCCACACAGGGGTAGCGTGAAGTTGATTAATAGTCACACCGACGATCGGCGGGATCATGACCTCCAATCCACTCAATCCGTCCAACGGCGACGAAAATCCAAAGGATCCGCTGGCGGAGATGCTGCAGAACCTCATGGGCGGCAAGGGCCTGGGTGACATTGACCCCGCAGAACTGGCCAAAGCCGCCGGACTGCCGAACGATCCCAACCTGCTGGCCCAGATGTTCTCCCAGGTGCAGGCCATGATGAGTGCGCCCTCGGAGGGCCCCGTCAACTGGAAGCTCGCCCATGACAACGCCCGCCGTGTTGCCGCCGGCAGCGCCGACCCGTCGGTCACGTCCGCGCAGTCACGGGAAGTGGATGAGGCGCTGCGGCTCGCGGAACTCTGGCTGGACCAGGTGACGGACCTGCCCGCCACCGGCCTCATCGGCAAGGCGTGGTCCCGCGCCGAATGGGTGGAGGAGACGCTCGGCACCTGGAAGCGGCTGACGGAGCCGGTGGCCAACAGCGTGGCCAACGCCCTCTCCACAGCCATGACGGAGCAGATGCCGGAGGAGATGAAGTCCATGATGGGCGGCGCCTCGTCCATGCTGCAGAACGTGGGCGGCGCCATCTTCGGCATGCAGCTGGGCCAGGCCATCGGAGCACTCTCCACCGATGTGGTCAGCTCCACGGACATCGGCGTTCCGCTGGCCGATCTGGAGATGGCACTGCTTCCCGGCAACGTGGCCAAGTTCGGCGAGGGGCTCAGCCTTCCCGAAAACGACATCCGGCTCTTCCTCGCCGTCCGCGAGGCCGCCCACGCCCGCCTGTTCGTCCAGGTTCCGTGGCTTCGCGGGCACCTGCTCGGTGCCATTGAGGCCTACGCCCGCGGCATCCACATCGACACGTCGCGGATCGAAGAGCTGGCCCGGGATCTCGACCCCAGCAACCCGGAGGGAATCCAGGAGGCCCTGTCGCAGGGCGTCTTCATGCCCCAGCGCACGCCCGAACAGGACCAGGCCCTGCAGAAGCTGGAGACCGCACTGGCCCTTGTCGAGGGGTGGGTGGACGAGCTCACCGCAGCCGCCACCGAAAAAGTGCTCCCCTCCGCAGCGGCGCTCCGCGAAACGGTCCGCCGCCGGCGGGCCACCGGCGGTCCCGCGGAACACGCGTTCGCTTCCCTCGTGGGGCTGGAGCTGCGGCCCCGCCGCCTCCGCGAAGCAGCCACACTGTGGGCATCGCTCAAGGCCGAGCGCGGCATCGACGGCCGCGACGCCATCTGGAAGCATCCCGACCTCCTCCCCACTGCCGAGGACCTTGACGACCCCAAGGGATTCAGCGAACGCCGCAAGCTCGCCGAAGCCAGTGACAGCGAGGTGGACGACGCCCTCCAGAAGCTGCTGAACGGCGGCTTCGACAGCCTGGCTGACAGCGGTGACGAAAAGACCGGCAGTGACGAAGGCGAAAACCCTGCCGACGACGAGGGCGAGGCGCCGAAGGGCTAGTGTAGTTCCAGCCGAACTAGAGGCCGACGTCGAAGGGTAACCGCCCGGCGTCGGCCTCTTCTGTTTGTCCTGCATCGTCGGGGGCCAGCCCGCGCGACGTGGCAAAGGACACGCCTTCCAGGAAGGCTTTGGCACGCTCCGTTTCGGGATACGCCTCGAGCAGCTTCCAGAACGCCGCGTTGTGTCCCGCCACCAGCAGGTGCGCCAGTTCATGCAGCAGCACATAATCGATGACCCACTGCGGCATGGGCCGGAGCTTGTCGGAAAGCCGGATGGACCCGTCCGAGGGGGTTGCTGAACCCCAACGGGAGTTTTGGTTGCTGACCCACCGGACCGAGGCCGGGGCCGACCTGCCGCCGAGGTAGCTGGCCGAGAGCTGCGCGGCGTGCGCGGCCAGCGCCGCGTCGGAGGAAGGCCGCCGCCCGGCACCGCTGGAACGCTTCTCCCCCTGGGTCCGAAGCTTCTCCAGCATCCGGTGAACCCAGTCCGCTTCCTGCGCTCTGCTGAAGTGGGCGGGGATGGCCACGACGGCGGTGCCGTTCTCCCAGAAGGCCGCCACCGTGCGGCGCCGGCGGGCGGAGCGGCGGACCTCCACGGGAGCGCCGTCGTGGGTGGTCAGTGGCGTGCTGGTTTCTGGTTTCCCGGGCATTACAGCGTGCTGCTTTCCGTCAGGACCGCGAGGACTGCCTCGCCGTACCGCTCCAGTTTGGACGGGCCGACGCCGGCGAGCCGGGCCAGTTCCTCAAGTGAGGAAGGCCTGGCCTCGGCGATGGCTGTCAGGGTTGCATCGGTGAAAACCACGAAGGCAGGGACGTCGGCGGAATGCGCGACCTCCTTGCGCCATTCACGCAGCGCGTTGAACGTCTGTTCTTCATAGCTGGGCGGGCACTGGCTGCAGCGGCCAACCTTCCTCTCGGCTCCGCTGGCCAGCATGCTCCCGCAGACCCGGCACGAGGCGGGGGCGGCCGCCTTGCGGCGCGGCGTGGTTCCCCTCCCCCGGGCGGCCGAGCTGGCCACCGAGTCGGGGCGCAGCCCGTCGAGGAAGCGGGACGGCTTCCGGTTGGCGCGCCCGCCCGGGGTCCTGGCGGTGGACCAGGAAAGGGACAGGTGCTCGCGGGCACGGGTGATGCCGACGTACAGCAGCCTGCGTTCCTCGTCCACCGCGGCGGGATCGTCAGCGAAAGAGATGGGCATGAGCCCCTCACTCAGCCCCACGAGGAATACCGCGTCCCATTCGAGACCCTTTGCCGCGTGCAGGGACGCCAGCGTGACCCCCTGGACGGTCGGGGCGTGCTGGGCAACGGAGCGCTCCTGAAGCTCATTGACAAAGTCGGCCAGGCCGAACTGCGGCCCGCGGTTCTGCGCCAGCTCGTCCGCCAGGGCCACCAGCGCGGCCAGGGATTCCCACCGTTCCCGCAAGGCGCCGCCGCTGTGCGGGGCGGTGTCTGTGTAGCCCAGTGACGCGACGATATCGCGCACCAGCTGGCCCAGAGGCTGGGGGTCGGACTCGGCCACGGCACGGGTGGCTGCCCGGAGCTGGAGGATCGCGTCGCGGACCTCCTTCCGCGCGAAGAACCGCTCGCCGCCGCGAAGCTGGTAGCCGATCCCTGCCGACGCCAGAGCCTGCTCGTAGGCCTCCGACTGGCCGTTGGTGCGGAACAGGACAGCGATTTCACTCGCCGGCACGCCGTCGTCGAGGAGGGTGCGGATCTTGCCGGCGACCGTTGCAGCCTCGGCTTCGTCATCCGTGCACTCTGTGAAGTGCGGCTGGGGTCCGGGGTTCCGCTGGGCCACGAGCTTCAGCGGGGCGGCCCAGGCAGCGTCGGCCGCCGGTCCGCCGCTCCGGCGTGAGGCCAGCAGATCGTTGGCGAGCTTGACCACCTGCGGAGTGGACCGGTAGTCCCGGACCAGCTTGACCACGTTCGCGTCCGGGTACTGGGCCTTGAACCCGAGGAGGTGCTTCGGGGACGCTCCGGTGAATGAGTAGATGGTCTGGCTGGCGTCGCCCACAACGCACAGGTCGTTGCGGCCACCAAGCCAGAGCTCCAGGAGCCGCTGCTGCAGCGGCGAAACGTCCTGGTATTCGTCCACCACGAAGTGCCGGTACTGTTCCCGGACCGTCGCCGCCACCTTGGGGTCTTCCTGCAGGATGCCGACGGTGATGAGGAGGACGTCCTCGAAGTCGATGACGTTGCGGTCCGTCTTGACGTCCTCGTAGGCCTGGAACACCCGGGCCACGGCCGTGAGGTCAAAGCCTCCAGGCGCGCCCCTGTCCTGTGCGTTTTCCAGGTAGTTGGCGGGGGTGAGCATGGATACCTTGGCCCACTCGATTTCGGACGCCAGGTCCCGGATGGAGGCGCGGTCGGTACTGAGCCGGAGCCGTCGGGCGGCCTCGGCGATCATCTGCGCCTTGTGGTCCAGCAGGTTGGGCAGCGCCCCGCCCACCGCCTGCGGCCAGAAGAACTGCAGCTGCCGCAGCGCGGCCGCGTGAAATGTCCTGGCCTGGACGTTTCCGACCCCAAGGTCGCGGAGCCGGCTGCGCATTTCCGCTGCCGCGCGTGCCGTGAACGTGACAGCCAGCAGCCGCTGCGGGCTGTACACCCCCGACTGCACACCGTAGGCGATCCTGTGGGTGATGGCGCGGGTCTTGCCGGTGCCGGCTCCGGCGAGCACGCAGAGCGGGCCGGTCAGGGTGGTGGCCACTTCCCGCTGCTCCGCGTCGAGGCCGCCAAGGATCCGGTCCTCCAGGGAGGCGTTGCCATCAGGATTTTCTGTCGTCACTTCTTGCTGCTTGCTTTACGGGGATGGATGGGCTGCTCCGCCATGGAGGCGTTTACGGAAGTAGGTTTTTGCCGGCCTGAGGACTGTTCAGTCGTCAGCCGGACGGTCCTGGATCACGCCGCCGTACCAGTGCTCGATGAGGGACCTGGCGATGGAAAGCCTGGTGGAGATGACGATTTCACCGCTGAGCACGGCTTCCTGGACTTCCTCCCGGCTGAACCAGCGCGCCCTGGTGACCTCGACGCCGTCGGGCTTTGCTTCCGTGTCATCGGTGACGGCGGTAAAGCCGAGCATGAGGGACGCCGGGAACGGCCACGACTGGGAGCCGAGGTACTGGCATGCCTTGACCCGCACCCCCACCTCTTCCTGGATTTCCCGGACCACGGCCTGTTCCAGGGATTCCCCGGGCTCGACGAACCCGGCCAGCGTGGAGTAGTTCTTGGCGTCCAGCGGACCGCCTCCCCCCAGCAGGACACGGCCGTCCGGGCCAACCACCGTGACGATAATGGCCGGATCCGTGCGCGGGTAGTGTTCGGAGTTGTCAGCCGGGCACCGCCGGACCCATCCGCCGGCCTCCACGTTTGTGACGGCGCCGCACCGGGGACAGTGGGTGTGGGTGGCGTGCCAGTTGGCAATGGCACTGGCCTCAACGAACAGCGCGGTGTGGGTCGGATCCAGTTGCGCCGCGACGTCCCGGAAGCCTTCCCAGCTGGCTCCGGCGGGCAAGCCGGCCGGACCGGGGTCCACCGGTTCGGGCAGGATGAACAGCAGGACGCCGGTTCCTGCGGGAAGGTCTCCGGAGCCGAGTGCCGCGCCGAGATAGATGATATGCACCGGGCCGGACGCCGACCGTTCGAGCCGGTCCAGCAACGGTCCGGCCTCTGCCAGGACCAGTGCGTCCCCGTGGACCAGGGCGTGCCGGCCGGACAGGAGCATGGCCTTGGCCGTTCCCGCTGCCAGCAGATCCGGAACGAGGCCGGGCCTCATCCGTTCAACCGACCCCCTGTTGACCATTGCGGGCCGGACCGGCAGGACGGTGTCGAAGAGATGGTTGGCCGGCAGTTCGCCGGCCAACAGCTGATTTTCCGGCATCGCGCCGCCCGCTTGACCGACCGGCACTGCGGCCTCCGCATGACTCATGTATCCACCGTACTGACTCGCAGTGACAATTTACATTTCGGGCGGCCGCCGCCGGGCCTGGAGGTACCTCTCCGTTGGCCCCCGCGCAGCCATATTTAGGCGGATCTCGAGACTCGCCGCGACACATCATGGTCTTGGACGCCGCTCAATCTACCGTGGAACCGTGAGAAGAGAACCAATCGAACTGGCAGCTGTGGCCACCGCGGCAGTCCCCGGACTGAGCCCGACTGCTGTGAGCTCTGCCCCGGACGACCCGGCAGACTTTGATTCGGCTCTCCTTCTGGATGCCGAAGGCAAACGCTGGCGCGTCCGCTCACCCCGGCACGCGGAAGCCAGCACCAGGCTGGAGACCGAATTCCTGGTGCTGCGCGCGTTCGCACCCGGCATCCGGGCCGAACTGCCGTTTCTCATGCCCACGGTGGCCGGCACCGTCCGGCAGCAGAACCTGACCACCTTCGTGTACTCCCACCTGCACGGCGCCACGCGCACCGTTGAAGAGCTGACGGCTGGTCCGCAGGAGCTGGCGAAGGAGATCGGCACCGCCCTGGCGGCCATTCACGACCTGCCCCGCGCGCTGGTCAGCAACGCGGACCTGCCCAGCTACACCCCCAACGAGTTTCGCCAGCGCAGGCTCAATGAACTCGACATGGCCGCAACCACAGGCAAGATTCCGGCCCTCCTGCTGCGCCGCTGGGAGCACGCCATGGAAGACGTCTCACTGTGGCGGTTCAACCCCTGCGTGGTCCACGGGGACCTGCACGAGGACAACCTGCTGGTCGAGGGCCACCGCGTCACGGCCGTCACCGGCTGGACCGACCTGCGCATCGGCGACCCCGCCGACGATCTCGCCTGGCTCGTGGCATCCAATGAGCACGACTTCGTCGACGCCGTGGTCACGCACTACACCGCGAAGCGCCGGGACGCACCGGACACGCACCTGCTGCGCCGTGCCGCGCTCTCGGCCGAATTTGCCTTGGCCCAGTACCTTGTCAAGGGCATCGCGGCGGCCGACGCCGACATGATCGCCGAGGCCGAAGGAATGCTTTCCACGCTGGCGGACGACATCGCCGAATACGGCGGCCAGCCCATCAGCGTGGAACCGCCGCCCCCGGCCAAGCCCGACGCCGCGCCAGCCGGCCAGGCACCGGCCGCACCCGGCCTCGTCGACGCCCCGGCGGCCACCGACATTTCCGAGGCCATGCCCGCCGTCCACGTCACGCCCATCCCGGTTGTGGTGACTCCCATCCCGGTCGACGTGACGCCCATCCCGGCTGACGCGGCACCTGTCCCGGTTGACGCGAAGCCCCTCCCGGTCGAGGTGACGTCCATCCCGGCTGACGGGGAGGACGGCCGGGAGAACGCAGACCAGCCGTCAGACCGGGACACGTCGCAGGGCGCAGCGGAGGATTCTGACGCGGCGGAGGGTGCCGGCGCCCCTGGCGGTGCTGAAGCAGACGGTGCCAAGGTCGAGGCACCTGGGGATGCACCGGCCCCGAAGCCCTCAGGCACCGACACCTCCACTGTCGCCCTCACGGTGGTTGACGCCAAGACGACCTGACTGGCCAGCGTTCAACCGGCCAGCGTTCAACCGGCGAGTGTTCCAACCGGCCAGTTTTCCTGGCTGGCGTGAACCTCGTAGCCCGTGCGCTCCCCTAACCCGTGTGCGCCCCTAACCTGCGTGCGCACCTAACCTGCCAGGGCGGCAGCCACGATCTCTTCGAGTTCGGCGCCAGATGCCAGGTCGTGCGGGCGCACCACGTGGTTGTCCGCGACGTAGAAGAAGGCCGCCCGGACCTCTTCCAGCGGCACGCCCTTCAGCCTTGCCCAGGCGAGCCGGTAGACGGCCAGCTGGACACTCTTGGTCTTCAGCTGCCCGGCGGACGGCCGGCGGCCGGTCTTCCAGTCCACGAGGTCCCAGCCGCCGTCGGCGTCCTGGAACACCGCGTCGATGCGGCCGCGGACAACGACGTCGCCGATCCGGGTCTCCACCGGGACTTCCACGTACGCGGGCGAGCGGTGTGCCCACCGGGAGTCCCTGAAGGTGGCCACCATGTCATCGAGGCCGTAGGCCTCGTCGATGTGGTTGTCAGAACCGGGTGCTTCGCCTAGATCCAGCATTCCTGCCGTTCCAAAGTACTCTTCCACCCAGGCGTGGAAAGCGGTGCCCTTGCGCGCGGACATGCCAGGTTCGCGCGGGACGGGCCTCCGTAGCCGCTGGACAACAGCCTCGGCGTCCTCCCCCAGGTCCACCAGAGTGGACGCGGAGATATGCCCGGGCAGATACACGTCGCGGCTACGGGCCCGCCTGGCACGCCGTTCCAGAAGGAGGGCAGCCTCGCGATCCCAACCTGCAGCCTGGGGACGGAGCCCCTGGCCTGCCGGGAGCCCCGGCGCACCAGCTTCGACGGCGGCGATCTCGGTGAGCAGCCGTTCCGCGGCGCGGTCCATGGCCGCCCGCCGTCCCGGCACAAGCCGGAGCCGGTTGCCGCTGCGGGGGTCAACAGGACCTTCCAGCGGATCATACGGCCAGCCCGCCACCTCCAGTTCCCGGGTCAGGGGACTCTCCTGCGGCAGGGATTCCTCATCCACAGAACCAGGGTGGATTTCCGCGGTTTCCCCCTCTGCCAGAGGCGCCAGCTCGGCAAGGAACGGCGACATCTCCGCCATCCCGCCGCGCCCGCCGACCCACGCTCCGCTGGAAACCCAAAGCACGTGTTTGGCGCGGGTGTAGGCAACGTAGGCCAGCCTCCGCTCCTCAGCCTCGCCGTGGGCCTGGACGTCACCCTTGAACACCTTCTCGGCGTCCAGCCATCCCTTCTGGTCCGGCTGGTCAATGTCCCACTGTGGAAGATCCGCACGGTCACCCCGGAGAGGCCAGGGCAGGGCCGCGGCACCGCTGCTCCACCTCGAGTCGCGGCTGCTGGGGAACGCGCCCGAGTTCAGGCCCGGCACGAACACGACGTCCCATTCGAGACCCTTCGAGGCGTGCACCGTCAGCAGCTGCACGGCCTCGTGGTTGACGTCTGCGGGCGGCACGTCCAGGCCGCCCTCCTCCGATGCGGCCGCCTCCAGCCAGGAAAGGAAGGCCAGGACGTCCACCCGGTGGGAGGTCTGCAGGAATCCCGCGGCCGCGTCCTGGAACGCATCCAGGTTCCGCCGCGCCTGGTGAATGCTGAACCCGGGCCTGGCGGCAACCTCGATGTCCAGCAGCATGGCCCGTTCCACTTCGCCCAGCAGGGTGGTCAGGTCCTCGCCCATCAGCCCCCGGAGCTGCCGCAGCTCCGTGCCCAGCCGCTGCAGCCGTTCCCGGGCCGGAGGTGTCAGGCGGCGGCCGTGGGCGGACGTCCACCCCTCGTTGGGCAGCCAGTCCAAGGCCTCGACGAGGCTGGCCGAATCGGTGATGTCGCCCTCGATGACGACGTCGGCAGCTTCCGGATCCCCGTCGCCCGACAGGTCGTTCGCACCCAGCCCACGGCCGCTATCAACCGTGCCGCGGCGCCGGGCAAGAAACGAGGACCAGTCCCGGAACGCCATAAGGTCGGCGGGGCCGATCCTCCAGCGGGCACCGGCCAGGAGCCGCATCAGCGAATCCGAGCGGCCCGGATCCGCCAGGACCCGCAGCGTGGAGACCAGGTCCACGATTTCGGGAGTGTCCAGCAGCCCCCCGAGGCCCACGATTTCGTAGGGGATTCCTGTGGCCTCGAACTCCTTGCGGAGGCATTCCATTTGCGCGCGCCTGCGGCACAGTACGGCCATGGCAGGCTGGACGCGCGGTTCCGGGGAGGACCCGTCGAAATCAGTGGCCCGGAACTTCAGGAGGTCCTTGGCGATCGCCGCTGCTTCATCTTCATCGGTGGCAAAACGGCCAATCACCACCCGGCCCTGCACCGCGGCCGGGCTCGGCCGCAGCGCAGGGACCTCCACGGCGGCGCTGGAGGATCGCTGCCCCGCGGGTCCCGCCTGCGCCGCCGCGGCGCTGAGCGGAGCGGAGATGAGGTTGGCGGCGGCCAGGATGTTGCGGCCGTTCCGCCAGGCCGTGGTCAGATACGAAACGGGGGCGGGACGCCGGGATGCCTCTCCTGACTGGCTGTCCGCCACACAGACCGGAAACTCATTGACAAAGTGGAACAGCTGTCCGGCGGACGCCCCGCGGAAGCCGTAAATGGACTGGTTCGGATCACCTACGGCCGTGACGGCATGGCCGTCCCCGAAGAGCCTGGAGAACAGCACCAGCTGGGCGTGCGAGGTGTCCTGGAATTCATCCAGCAGCACCACCTTGTAGCGCTGGCGCTCCATCTCGGCGGCCAGGGGCACCTCCCGGGCCACACGTGCTGCGAGCGCCACGAGGTCGCCGAAGTCCAGCGCTCCGCGTGCTCTCTTGGCTTCCGCATACCGCCCCACGAGCTCTGCCACGCTTGCCCGGGTCCGGAGCATGGCTCCCAGTTCGCCGGCGGCCTGGGTGGGGTTCTTCTTGGCCCCGGCGACATACGGCAGGGCCTCGAACCCGGCGAACCGCTGCATCAGCCAGCCCTGGACATCCGCTGGCTCCTGGAGGTGCTCCGCGCACTCCCCCGCGAGCTGGATGACGGCTTTGACGAGGGTGGACTTGGCCACCCTGAAATGCGAGTATTCGCCGTCGAACGCCTCAACCACCTCGCTGGCCAGCTGCCAGGCCTGTGCGCCGCCGAGCAGCACGACATCCCGCTCGATCCCCAGCCGCAGGCCGTAGTCGGAGACGATGCCGCTGGCGAACGAGTGGTAGGTGGAAACCTTGGGTTCCAGGGCGTCGGCGCTGAGAAGCGCCCCTGCCATGGCACCGCCGGCGCCGCCGGCGGCCGTCCGCTGCAGCGCACTGAGCTTGGCACGGATGCGGCTGGCAAGTTCACCGGCGGCCTTCCTGGTAAACGTGACGCCCAGGACTTCCTCCGGCTTGACCCATCCGTTCGCCACCAGCCAGAGGACGCGGTCGGCCATGGTGGCCGTCTTGCCGGAGCCCGCGCCGGCGATGACCAGCCGGGGTGCAAGCGGCGAGGAGATGATGGCCGACTGTTCCGCCGTCGGCAGGTTTTTCTCCCCCAGCAGGAGAGTCAACTCTTCGGGACTGAATCTGGGCGCGGGCAGCTCTGCCGTCCGGCTCATTCGGTAACCTGCTTTCCCCGCGAACACAGCGGGCATACTTCCGGAAGCCGGCAGCCGACGCCGCCGAATCCGGCCTTGGCGGGATCGTGCCTTGCCTCGAATTCGTGGCCGGACATCACGGCGGCTGAGTCGTTCACCATTTCCAGGGCCCAGTTGTCCCCCGGGTCCAGCGGATCCTGCTGCTGGATGCCCGGGCTCTTGGTGGCTGTGCCCAGCTGGGCGAGCACCGCGCCGCCGGGCTGGGGCCCGGCGTCGGAAGCCTCGGCGGCGCCAAAACCTCCGGCCAGCACAGCTGCCTGATAGGCGCCCAGTTGCGGGTGCCTGTCCAGTTCAGCCTTGCCCGGCTGCCGTTTGCCCGTCTTGAGGTCAACGATCACCAGCCGCCCCTCGGCGTCGATCTCCAGCCGGTCCACCTGTCCGCGCAGGACGGCTGACCGGGGACCGTCATCGGAGGGAACATCGCCGCGGGGAACGGCACCGGGCTCAGGCAGGATCACTTCAAAGTCCTGCTCGACACCCGCCAGACGCCGGCCTTCGCTGCGCATGACCAGGACGTACTGCGCCAGTTTCCGGACCATGGCTTCCGCCCTGCGGAAGTCCAGTTTCCCTTCCCAGTTGTCCTTCATGCCCAGGGCCGGCCAGCGCCGGACCAGTTCGGCGAGGTACTCGGCTCCACTGGCATCCGGAAGGTCCTGGGCGATGGCGTGCACCAGGGTGCCAAGGCTGCGGGCGAAATCCGTTGCCGCCTCGCCGCCGGCGGCCTGGATGAACCAGTCCAGCGGCGATTTCTGCACCGACTCCACCTTGGACGGCGAAACGTAGACGGTGCCGCCCGGAGGCACAACCCGGTCCACGGACGTCAGCGGGGCCAGCCCCCACCAGGTGTCCGGATGGGCTCCCGGAACGGGAGCCTCTGCCGTGGCAAGGCGGCCCAGCACACGCACGGCCTCATCCGCCTCCGCGGCCAGCCTGCCGTCGAGCTGGGCGTACTGGCGGAGTTCCGCCACGAGCGCACGCAACGTCAGGGGCCGTTCCACCGGCGTGTAGCCGCGGCCCTCCTGGTCGGGCGGCAGCGGCGCGACGTAGTCCAGGAAGGAGGACGGCTGTTCATCCTCCGACGACACGGCGGTGCACAGCAGCACGTCCTTGGCCCGGGACACCGCCGTGGAAAAGCTGCGGAGTTCGTCGTACCGGATCTCGCGCAGCCGGCTCAGCGGACCAAGCTGGAGCGCGTACTCCACACCGTGTTCGACGGCGTCCGCGAACAGCGTGCTGCCCAGCAGCTCGCCGCGGAGGCGGGTGTTGGGCCAGACGCCTTCCTGCAGGCCGGCGACGATGACGAACGGCCATTCCCGGCCGGCGGCGCTGGCAGGCGTCATGAGTTCCACGGCGTCGTCCACCTGGGCCCGCGCCGCCAGCGTATCCATGGGCAGTTCCTGGTTCAGCAGGTACTCCAGGAACTGTTCGGGGCCCGATCCGGGCATCTGGTCCACGTAGCGCTCGGCAGTGTGGAACAGCGCCATCATGGCGTCCAGGTCCCGGTCCGCCCGCGCCCCCACAAGTCCGCCGGCCAGGGCAGCGGCCGTCCATGCCGCCGCGAGCCCGGTGGAGTGCCAGAGTGCCCACAGAACTGTCTCGGCGTTGGACCCGGACTCGCCAACGGCCTTCTGCCCGGCCTGGATCATCCGCGCCACCCTGCGCGCCGACCGGCCTTCGATGCCCAGTGAGCCAAGCGCGCCGGGCTCCAGGAGCGCCTCCACGAGCAGGGAATCGCTGGAGCGCCCGCCACCGCCCAGGAGTTCCTCCCGCCGCAGCGACTGGCGGAGCCGGCGCAGTTCGAGGGACGTTGCCCCGCCGATCCGGGACGTCAGCAACGACACGGCAGATTCGGGCGTGAGGACCGCGGGATCCAGGGCCACCGCGTAGGCATCGAGCAGCGGACGGACGGCCACCTCATCGCGCACGGCGGACTCAGCCACCGGAATCCGCACGGGAATCCCCTGGCCGGTCAGGTAGCGCTGCAGCTGGCTCAGCTGGCCGCCGTTCCGGACAATGACGGCGATGTCCTCGAACGGACGCCCGTCCCTGAGATGTGCCTCGAGGATCCTTTGGGCGACGAACCGCAACTCATGCACGGCCGAGGGCAGAAGGTGCGCCTCCACGGTGCCGCCTGCCGGCCGGGCAGCGTCACCCGAAGCAGTATCACCGGGGTCTCCGGCACTATCAGCAGGGTCCGGGCCGACCGGGTCCAGGCGGCGGGAGAGCTGGCCGCCGGACCGGAGGGATATCCGGTCGGCGACTCCCAGCCACGCCTGGGCCACGGCCGGCTGGTGGCGGTGGGCATGGGACAGCGGCTTCTCGACCACTGTCCGCTCCTCGCCGCCCAGAAGGCCCGGGAGCTCTGCCACGAGGTCCGGACGGGCTCCACGGAAGCCCTGCACCACTGTGTCCGGCGCGGACGTCACGTAGACATCCTTGCCGGCGGCCACATCGGCGAGGAGTTCGAAGACGGCCGGGTTGGCCTCCTGGATATCGTCCACCAGAATCAGCTGGAGACGGTCGCGTTCCGCCGCCAGGAAGTCCGGGAAATCCTGAAAGAGCTGGCGGGCCGCGGTGATGATGCCCGCGGGATCAAAGGCCTCCGGCATCCGCAGGTCCAGGACGTCGCGGTACTCGGCATACAGTGCGGCAGCGGCAATCCAGTCCGGCCGTCCGCAGGCGTGGCCCAGCCCCGCAAGGTCCTCGGCTGTGCGGCCCGTCTCTGTAATACGGTCGAAGAGCTGGCGGACCTCGTGCCGGAACCCGCGCGTCGGCAGGGCCGCGGTCAGGTCATCGGGCCAGGGCAGCCCGAGGCCCGGCAGGGCGTGCCCCTCCAGCAGTTCCTTGATGATGAGGTCCTGCTCCGGGCCGGACAGGAGCCGCGGAGCCTTCGACAGCGGCAGGAGCCCCCCTGCCTTGGCACGGCGGATGAGGTCAAAGGCATACGCTGCCCAGGTGCGGGCGGGCGTGGTGCTCAGACTCCGGTTCAGCCTTGCGGTGAACCGGTCACGGAGAGTGTCGGCCGCAAGCCGTCCGGGGGCGAGAATGAGGATTCGTTCGGGGTCCACCCCTTCCGCCTCCACCCGGCGGATGGCCGCCTCGATGAGCACGGTGGACTTTCCGGTGCCGGGCGCGCCGGGGACCAGCACGGGGCCGGATCCCCGGGGCAGGTCGACGGCGGCCAGCTGGTCCGCGGTGAGGACCAGAACGCGGGAGTGCACCTGGCGCGGGGGCAGCAGCCGAAGACCGGTGGGCGGGAACGGGGCGGCGGCGAAAGAGTCCGCGTGGTCCCGTTCCGATGTGAGTGCGGATGCCGGGTGGACTGACGCCGGATGGGCGGTCTGATCGAGGGTTGCGGTCACACGGACATTCCATCATCCGGCACTGACAATTTTCGCAGCGACGCTTCGAGCCGCTCGGCAATCGCGTCCAGGGCGTCGAAGTCGGCGTCGGACGGGGCCCACCGCGCAGCGGTCAGATCCACCCGCCACCGGCCTTCGCCCGTCCGCAGGTACCCGCGATAGTCGCCGCGCAGGGGCGTGCCCTCCTGCAGGTAGTAGTTGAGGGCCTCGGACTCATGGCCATCGGGGGCCAGTCCGCTGGCCCGCAGCACCCGCCACCACGGAACGCCGCTGCCGTAATGGCTCAGCACGGACCCCACCTGCCGCGGCCCTCCGGCCCCAAGGAGTTCAGCGACATCGCCATAAGCCACCGCCGAGCCGGCCGGGATGAGGTCGACCACCGCCAACACCGCCTCTACATACTCCGCCCGCATGTCCCCAGACTATCGGCCGGCAGTCACCATCGGCCGTCAGGACGGGCGCCGTGTGCGTCGTCCCACACCGCGTCTTCCCACAGCATGCCGGACACGCGCAGGGCAAGCACCGTTACTGTCGGTGCCTCCGGGTAATTTGGAGCCATGAGCACTTGGAACACTCTCCCCCGGGCCGCGTTCGACCTCGAAACCACGGGCCGCAACTCCCGTGCCGCCCGGATCGTGACGGCTTCCGTCACCCTGGTGGACAGCTCCGGGGACGTGATTCGGGAGCATGAATGGCTTGCTGACCCGGGGGTTGAGATTCCGGCGGAGGCAAGCGACATCCACGGGATCACCACCGAACACGCCCGCAGCCATGGCCGGCCTGCAGCCGAGGTCACCAAGGAAGTCGCTGCCGTGCTCCAGGGGCTCTTCGACGACGGCGTTCCGGTGATCGCCTTCAACGCCAGCTACGACTTCACCGTCCTGGCCGCCGAGTCGGCCCGCTACGGCGTGCCGCAGCTGAGCCGGTTCCCCGTCCTGGACCCCTACATCATGAACAAGCAGGTGGACCGGTACCGCAAGGGCAAGAGGACGCTGACGGCCCTGTGCGAGGAGTACGGCGTCGAGCTGGAAAACGCCCACACATCAGCCGCGGACGCACTCGCAACACTGCGCATGCTTGACGCCATGGCCGGCAAATTCCCTAAACTGAGCATGCCGGCCAGCCAGCTGCACCAGCTTCAGGTGGACTGGGCCGTCAGCCAGGCGGCCGATTTCCAGCAGTACCTCCGCAAGACCAAGCCCGCCGCCGTCATCGAGGGTGACTGGCCGGTGCTGCCTCCTGAGGACGCCAGCCGCGGCGGCTTCTGACTGGTGCGACGCATTTCACAAAAACGGGCACACCCTGCCAGTGCCCGGGCAATGCCTTGCTGATTCTGTAACAGCAAATTCTTTCATTGCTATTGACCTGCCGGTTGCCTAAAGTCCGCATTATATTCGGCCAATGCCGCCAGGTTCCGTTCATTACGTCGTCTAACGGCCACGTTAAGGCCAGGTGAGACAATTAAGTTTTGCGGGCGCGCCTCTGCGGCGCCGGATCCCGGCGACAGACGGCTTGATTGCCCGCCCCCGTTTATCCCAATGAAAGTGATGCGTGATGAAAATCAAAGCCTTGAAGTGGCTGTCCACGGTTCCCGTGGCCGTGGTCATGGCCGTATCCCTGGCTGCCTGCGGTGGAGGCACCGCTGCTCCCAGTGGCTCGTCGACCGATGCCCTCGCCGGCAGCGACCAGCAGGCGCTGGACAAGTACACCACCAAGGACGTCACCGCCCTGGACAAGATCGACAAGTCCAAGCTCGGCCTGATCACCCCGGGCGTCCTCAAGGTCGGCACCCTGTCCGACGCCCCGCCCAACATCTTCATCGACAAGGATGGAAACTTCACGGGGTATGACAACGAACTCCTGAAGGCCATGGCGGCCAAGCTCGGCCTCAAAGTGGAGTTCGCGTCGACCAAGTTCCAGAGCCTCCTTGCCCAGGTGAAGAACAAGCAGTTCGACGTCGGATCCTCCTCCATCTCCACCACGGACGCCCGCCGCGGGACCGTGGCCTTCACCAACGGCTACGACTTCGGCTACATGGCGATCGTGACCAAGGATGACGCGAAGGTGAAGACCTTCGACGACCTGAAGCAGGGTGTACGCATCGGCGTCGTGCAGGGCACCGTCCAGGACGACTTCGTCACCAACACGCTGAAGCTGGAGCCGGTCCGCTTCCCGGACTACAACACCGTCTACGCCAACGTGAAGAGCGGCCAGATCGACGCCTGGGTTGCCCCGTCGCAGCAGGCCGAGGGCCAGGTCAAGTCCGGCGACGGCACGAAGATCGCCGAGAAGAAGGTCAACACCCAGAACTTCACGGCGTACGCAGTGGCCAAGGACAACCAGCCCCTCAATGACGCGCTGAACTCGGCGCTCGACGCCGTGATCGCCGACGGCACGTGGACCAAGCTCACCACCCAGTGGTACACGGACCGCCCGACCATCAAGGAGCAGACTCCTGAGGGCTGGAAGCCGGGCAGCAAGGCCGTCCAGGTCCCCACGAAGTAACCAACTGACAGGCGCCACATGGATTATCTGAACAGGCTCGCCGAGACCTTCCTCGACTGGAAGGCCATCGCCGAGGTACTCCCGGCCATGTTCTCGGTCGGTCTGCCCAACACCCTCGTCCTCGCAATCGTCTCGGGCATCATTGGCTGCGTGGCCGGCATGGTGCTGGCCCTGATGGGCATCTCGCGTAATCCTGTGGCGCGGTGGGCCGCCCGGGTGTACACGGACGTGTTCCGTGGACTCCCGGCGGTTCTGACCATTCTCGTCATCGGCCTCGGCTTCGGCCCGATCTTCCGCGAGCTGACCGGGGTCACGAGCCCGTACCCCATGGGCATAGCCGCACTCTCGCTCATGTCCAGCGCCTACATCGGAGAGATTTTCCGCTCCGGCATCCAGAGCGTGGACAAGGGCCAGCTCGAGGCCGCGCGGGCGCTGGGCTTCGGGTACGGCCCCTCGCTGCGCATGGTCGTGGTGCCGCAGGGCATCCGCCGGGTGCTCCCGGCGCTGGTGAACCAGTTCATCGCGCTGATCAAGGAGTCCTCGCTGGTCTTCACCCTGGGACTCCTGGCCTCCGAGCGGGAACTGTTCCAGATCGGCCAGGACGCCGCCGCCCGGAGCGGCAACCTGTCCGGCTACGTGGCGGCTGCCGTGTTCTACCTCGCGATGACTGTCCCGCTGACGCACCTGGTCAACTGGATCGACGCGCGCCTGCGCACCGGCCGGCCGCAGAAGATGGAACCGGACGAGGCTGCCGCCGTCGTCGGGAAGGGAGCCCACTCATGAGCCAGTTCACGTCAGGCTCTCTCGAAGCGAAAAACGTCCATCTCGCCTTCGGGCACAACAAGGTCCTCCGCGGCATTGACCTGAGCGTCCCGGCTGGCACCACTGCCTCGGTGATCGGTCCGTCCGGCTCCGGTAAGTCGACCCTGCTGCGCGTCATGAACCGGCTGATCGAACCGGATGCCGGAGACATCCTCCTGGACGGCAAGTCGGTCCTGAAGGAGAACCCTGATGAGCTCCGGCGCAGGATCGGCATGGTGTTCCAGCAGTTCAACCTCTTCCCGCACAAGAGCGTCGGCGAGAACGTGGCTTTCGCCCTGCGGAAGCTGCGGAAGCTGCCCAAGGAGCAGGCGCGTGAGGAGGCCCTCAGCCAGCTCGACCTCGTCGGGCTCAGGCACAAGGCCGACGTCCGCCCTGCCACCCTCTCCGGCGGTCAGCAGCAGCGGGTGGCGATCGCACGCGCCCTCGCCATGAAGCCGGAGGTCATGTTCTTCGATGAGGCCACCTCCGCCCTCGACCCCGAGCTCGTCAAGGGGGTCCTGGCCCTCATGGCGGACCTGGCGAAGGGCGGCATGACCATGGTGGTGGTGACCCACGAAATGGGCTTCTCGCGCAACGTCTCGGACAGCGTGACCTTCATGGACGGCGGTGTGGTGGTGGAGTCCGGTCCGCCGGAGCAGGTCTTCGGCAACCCGGAGACGGAGCGGCTGCAGGGCTTCCTCTCGGACGTCCTCTAGCGGCCAACCAGAACACCGGAACACCGAAACACCGAAAAACTCTGGCAC
>NZ_JBHTSL010000079.1:0-22342 GCF_042795115.1 Arthrobacter sp. NPDC056493
AGGGATGTTTCTCCAAGGTAAAAGGCTGCCTGAGGATCCCCTGCTTCCAACGCCTTCTGGAACTGAACCAGTGCTTCCTTGGGCCGGTTGATGTCCCGAAGGAACCAACCATAGTTCAGGTAGGCTCCGTTCACTCCATGCTCGATGGCAAGAAGGTACAAGACTTCTATCGCTTCGGACTTGGAGATCTGAGTGAGGTCGTTGGCAGCATTGAAGAGCCCGTCCGGATCGTTGGACAGGATCATTTCTACCGATGAACGAAAGTCCACGCCATCTGGATTCGAGCCCATATCCTGCCTGCCTTTGAGACTCCGACGACAACAACGTAGCGCAACCCTATCGCCTGCCGCGGGTGCGTCCGATAAGTCAGCCTCTGTCGATTACTGCCTTGCCTATGCTGCGGTTCATTTGTAGGAACCTCAACCGGGCCAATTTCCTTGGTCTACTCCAAAGTGGGAAGCCGGAAATCGGATCACTGAGCCGCAGCACCTGTATCGGATGACGAGGCACTAGTAGATCGATGGAGACATTGGGCCTCAGTGGCCATCAGGCAAACTTGATCTAAGTTCTTCTGCCTCGGAAGCGAGCTTCTGACGGTGGTCTCGGGTGAATCTTCTGACTTGCATGTCAAGGACAGCACGGCTGCCCAACTCTCCTACACCCAACAGCTGTCCCACCCGACGTCTTGCTTCGTACTCGTCCTCTGAATCCTCAATCATCTGAAAGACCTCGTCACGCCGATCCACTGCCCGCACCAAGGCATCGACGATCATTAAGTGGTCCCTTATCCGCCCCTCATCCCCATCCATGCGGCGATTCTTGCACGAACGCGTCCGTTCGGGATCCCGTCACTGGACACCGGAACTGCTTCTCACTGTCAAACGAACAACACCAAGTCAGTAATCGGGTCGGATCCAATCCGTGATTGGCAGGAACTCGGGCTTGATTCCCGGATCAAGTGGCACTCCAGTCTCTACTTCGGTCAGAATGATGATGTCTCCCATTACGGCTAGTTTCTCTATGACTCCTGTATGGCGATTCACCACTGCGGTGGCACGAAGTGCTGGGTCTTCTATGTGCTCAAATGTGATCAGTAGCGACCGCTGGCCGATCTCCTGTATGAGCATCGGGTAGTAGCTTTCGCCGCGTCGGCCCCACATAAGGAGCGCTTCCGGATAAAGCATCTGGACGGCCCTCGGCATACCACGGGGAAATACAACTTCCATCGAAGCCTCCCGGTCCTGTAAGAGCCAGGTGCCTGCTGCCGACGACGTCCGGCCCTGGTCGTCGACCAGATGCCACGCTTGCGCTCTCGCATCAAGCTCGGCGACAAACTGATGGTGGCTCTGCCCGGACTGGTTGACGCCTTTTGCTCGCACTGAAGTGTGCGTTCTGAAAGCTAAGATCTCATCAAGCACACTGGGGCTATCGGTCGGGCCGAGGACCTTATCAAAGTTCATAGCTCATCCTGACCACAGAACACCGACAAAGGAAACATAGACCGACCACGCCGGCAGGGGGAAATAGGTGGGACCTGGCGATCCGAATGTTCCAGGCATCTTGAGAAGTGACGCCGCGTGGGCAATGCCCGTCCCAACGGAGGATGATGGCCCGGCCTTTCGTGCATTCAGCGAACATGGCACAAGTCGTTAGGTCTAGACCATGTTTCCCCTCCGGAACCATAACTTGTGCGGATTGGAGCTGGTGCGGCCGTCGAGCATGTCGCGTGTCGTGGAGGCTACGCCGGCAGGATCGGCTTAATACTCTCGTCTTGGGGTCCGGCCCCACGCGGGACCTCCTGGCCAGGAGCTAGACGCCGCTACCAGCTTCGGCTCATGTGAAGGGATGAAATGGATCTTCAGGATTTTGTGGCAGAGGCACGTTTGTGGAACCGCGATCCAGGGCCGCAGTCCAATGCCTTAGTCAAGAAATTGCGGGCGGAAAGTCCCGAGACGATCCTCGATCTTTATGAGCAGCTCATTCAACGCGGGGCAGTCCTCTTCCAAGTCTGGAGCCAACGCCCTGAAACAAGGGCTTTCTTCGATGCACATCGCGCACGGAAAAAAGGCAAGCGCCCACAGGATCCAGATCCGTTAGCTCCTCCCTTGTTGGGGCGTTTCCCGGAACCTGTGCCAATTAGCTACGGTGAATGGCTCCTCGGTTGGTGCTACCACCAAGTCCTTGTGGGCAATGACCCGCCACAGCCGAATATTCACTTCGTAAATCACCCCGACCGCCCGGGCTTCCTGGAGTTCTTCGAGGGCATGAACGGAAGGTCGCTGTTGATTGACTTTCAAAACGCCTACGAACGAAGCACCGAAAGCTTGTGGCCCCTGGCGCCACGTGAGAAGGACCGAGAATTCCTCCAATACATTGAACAGCGGGAGCACGCCCCGCACCGGGTACAGCTATATCGAGCAACTGCACGCGAAGCCACAATGGACATCAACGCCTCTGAGGAGTGGCGGCAATGGTGGCTGAGCGGACCCCTGCGGGCTCTGGAGTTCAGCATCGCCGAAAGTCAACGAGTGCCATGCCCGGGCGCAGCTCCAATGCATAGGGGCGACACCCCAACCTCGACACGAATGCGGAAAACGGGGCTGACCGTGACAGCAACTATCACGCCTAATCTCGACCGGATCCTTGGCACCGAGGAGCCTAATATCCGAGAGCTCGTTATGACGGACCTGGCCGTACTGCTGCTTAAAGTCCAACAGAAATACGGCTTTAGCGGCCAGCTGCCTGAATCGAATTAGCCAAGAACGCAGAAGTCGGCGTGCGCACGGTGCCGGGCACCAGCGCAGTACTGGCTTCACATTGGGAACCTCAACCGGGCCAGTTTCTTTGGTCTACTCCAAAGGGGAAATCGGAAGTCGGATCGCTGAGCCTCAGCACTTCCATCGGAGGACGAGGAACTAGTGATCAACGCTAGACGGCGAGTCTTCAGCGACCATCAGGCAACCCAGTCGGAAATACGCTTGGGATTGGCACGGGACGATAATCGCGTTGCTTAATTGGCCGGCCAGAATGCGTTTCGAACAGCCACGAGCTTTGAGCCGAAACGCTCATCCATCCGGGCCTGGATGGAGCCGTCGTCATAGGGCACCCGTATAAACAGATACCCGTTTTCGATCTGCGTGTCGGTCAGCGCCGGCTGGCGGGATTCCCACAATTCGCGTTGTATCTGCTCCAGCCGGGCGGTTGTGCCGGCACCGCGGTTGCGGGGATCCAGCAGCGGATCGACTGGGCGGTTTCGGGGCGGCTCAGTTGGCGGAATGAAGCTCTGCGACGGATGTTTGCCGACAGTGAAGCTGGTCCCGTCCCAGATCCCGCGCACTTCGTAGTCTCCCCAGATCACGTTGGCGGCTCTTTTTTCACCGTCTACAGAATCCCAATCCCATCCATGAATGGCTGGGCCGGTGCATCCGGGCGGGTATGAGTTGTTGACACCGCCCATGCAGAATACGGGCTCCTTATTGCCTTCCTGCCGTACAAGGAGTCGTCCAACAAGTTCGCCAGGTCCGACAGTTGCAGAGGGGCGATATGAAGGTTTTTCGGACGGTTCCACGTTTGGCGTGCTTGGTCCCGAACAACCGATGACCGCCGCCACGACCGCAGTCGCCAACCCGGCACCAACCAGCCTTGACCTCATGGTTAAAGTGTGGCGCCAGCAATAGCTATCCGACAGGGCTCTGCTGAAATGCTCAAAGAGTTAGACACGAAAGGACCCCACAGGTCTAGTCCGCATGCTGAACCGTAGACGGGACGATGCTCAGCCGTTCGGCGACAAGGAACGGCCGAAGAGCTTCTTGAGGCCCTGCCGCAGCATTCCTCGTAGAGAATTATCTTCCGACATGTGCTCACACAGGCCAAACACAAGTTCTTCGAGCCTCTCCTCTTCCGCGCTTCGCGCAAGCCATACGATTCCGAGTTCAGTTATGACCTCGTCGGCTGCTTGATCTGACTTTGGGTAGAAGTCCAGGTCCCCATCGCCGGTGTTGGAACTTGCCACGAATGCCCAGATTCCCGGAGCGTCCGGATAAACCAGAATGAGACGATTGGTCCAGTCGCCATGCGAGATGACGCCGACGCGGCCGTTGTGGCCCCAGAATTCTGCATTGGGAAGGACCACTTGTAGTACCAATTCCTCTTTCGGTCTGACGTCCATTTTGTCGGTTCTACTGAGCGTACTAGCAACGTCCTAACTCACATGGGGGCTTCCCGAGAGGAACCCTTATCGGGTCAACTACCAGTCATGTGATCGTCGACGTACGGGCCGGACTGCGGAGGCAAAACCGTTGAACCCGAAGTTGTACAAGTCAGAACAACGCGGTTCCGCTTCTCTCATTTCAGTGACGAGGGCACCAAACCTCTGCTTCGTCATCGGATATTCGGCAGGCAGGCCATCCCGGATTGTCTGCGCCTTTGCCACAATCTGCTCGAGCAGCCCCTCTACGTTGATGTTGGGCCAGAAGGACAGCCCGCCCACAAACTCCTCCTGGATCATGTACATGTCGTCCAAGAGCTGTTCGCCGCCGATCTCATCGGATAGGTAGCCGTCGGGCGTTTCCATGTCGAAGGGAGTTCCCGTGTACATGGAATCCAAAGTCACTGCTAGTCGTCGCAGCTCCCCAATGCACTTCCTGCGGGCAACAAGCCGCCGGATGGCCACTGGCAAAATCATGAAGCCTCTTTCGCTTGCCGGAAGTGATGGATGCCGAGACGCCAACACCCGGCTCGGTTTCCGGCAGTCTACGCTGACACCAGGAAGCTACCGGTAAAGCCTCATGAGCCCAACCCCGAGCGGTGCGGCTTCCAGTTCCGATCTGGCCCCTCACTCAGTCGCGGCAGTTCGAACTGTTCCCCTAGCCGGACCGGCGCTGAATGGCTGGTTTGGTGTTATCAGGTTCAACATTTGAAACTGGAATCATCGGAGCCGCACTAAGTTTCGATCAACAAGGGCAGAGCCGGTCGGAAGGGAGTGGCTTCATGAGAGATGAAGTGGTTTTCCATCAGCTGTTTGTTACCCGCGTCGCCATGTTTGCCTTTTTTCTGTTGTCTCTGGGCGTTGTGATTAATGAAGGTTTAGTTCCCCTGTCGACCCCGTCTGGCGCGCCGACCGAGGAGCTGATCTTCTGGAGTTGCGTCGGCGCGGTCCTGTTCTGGTTCAGCTGGCGAAACTGGAGGCTCGGCGTCCGTCTTACACCGACAGAGGTCCACGTAAAGGGTTTGTTCCGCGACAGGAAGATCGCCCGTGAGAGCGTTTTAGAAATAACCCCGATGAGCCAGCTGGTGTGGATAGCCCCGACTGGCGATGTGCGGGTATCCCTGGTGACCGCATTTACAGATCTCGCTGGCGGGCTCGAGGGAATCGGCCGTGAACACAACAGGCGAACACTGGAACGGCTGCGAGAGGAGCTTGTTGGCCCACCGGTGGAGCAGCCAGAATCTGCAGCGTATGGAGAGGGCCGCAGTTACGACCCTCCAACTTACCGACGCCGAAGGGACCTGAGAGGGCCCGCGAAGCGGGCAGGCCATAGGCGTTTGGTTGCGGATGCCTGGCTCGCGGTTCTCCAACTTCTTGGTTGGAGTCTTTCTGCTGCCCTAGCGGTTTGGCTGGCCTTAGAGCCCGCGTTGTGGATGGCTGGGCACGAGTCGGACGTTCTCCGTTCGGCCTTGAGGCTTGATCCCTACACCGAAAGCAGCGCTGTGCAGGCGGTGATTTTCTGGGGAGTCGCCGCAGCGGCGCTTGCGGGAAACACCCTACGCTTGGCATATCTCATGTTCCGGCCGGGACGAGCTTGAAATCCTGTGGTTACGGCTGAGGGAACCTCAATGAACCTCAATCGATCCACTTTTCTTGGTCTACTCCAAATGGGGATCTGGAAGTTGGATGGCCACAGGACAGCCAGCGGGGGACGAGGGACTCGTGATCGGCGGAGAGTATGGAGTCCTCAGCGGCCATCGGACAGTCTTGATCTAAGTTCTTCTCCACGGGAGGCGACGGCGTGACGCTGTTCTCGGGTGAATCTTTTGGCTTGTAGGTCGAGGACTGCCCGGCTGCCCAGCTCTCCCACATCCAGCAGCTGACCAACCCGACGGATTGCTTCGTCCAGGCTCTCTGAATCCTCGATGATCTGGAAGACCTCGTCACGCCGATCCATCGCGTGTATCAGGGCATCGATGATCATCAATTCCTGACGTATCTGCCGCTCATCCTCGTCCATGCGGCGATTCTTGCACGACGCACTCGTTGGGGCATGGCGTCAGTTGAAGATCCTCGACGTCAACTCTGAACGGGAGGTAGGAGCCTAGGCGCCCGGGGACGTAGACAGTAGTTACCTCTGCGGATAGCTTCAGGTCATGGGCATGCTTTCGCGGCCAGTGGCGACGCTGGCGGCAATGCCGCTCAGCACCGTCATGGCGCTGGCGGCGGCAGGTTGCACTGCAGGGCAGTCGGCACCGTCCACATCGGAAAGCGCTTCCCTGCCTGGAAATATCCCGGCCAACCTCTGGAACGCGGGAAGTCCAGATCCTCTCCGGCCAGTGGGTATAGCCGGGCTCAAGCCAACGGAACCGCTGGTCGCCACCTCCTACGATGCAGGCACCGACACTATCGGGGACTGGCGGCTGATGGACATGAATGACGACCGGACGAAACTGGTGATCCAGTACTCCCAAGGCGGACCGTGCGCGACCGCCAAGGGCATCCTCACAGCCGAAACTTCCACCGCGGTCGCCCTTGTTCCCCTCTACCAGAACGGACCTGCAACACCTTACGCCGCAGTCCTGTCCACCCCCGTCAGCACTGTGACCCTGGATGAGCCGCTGGGCGACCGCGAGCTGCTACACCTCGCTGATCACGGAACAATGCAAAGTCCGACACCGGCACCTACCCGGTGAACCCGTGCACCAGCACCGCAATAATTGGTTCTCTCTGCCGCTGGGCGGAGAGAACCTCCGCTAGATAAGTGAGGGGACAAATCGTTCTATAGCGGTTCGCTAGAACTAACACCGTGCGGCACACTTCCTGGATGCTGCGGATTTTTTAAGGGGACAAGCGTTGGCCGAATCGGACAGATCGCTCATGATTTGAGCAGACGACGAGGCTAGCCGAATATGACGGTCCCACTGTTGCACTTGCGGAAGGAGCATCATGGGCGGAATTGAAAACTTCGCTGCCGACTCCGACGACCCGTGCGCAAAAGCCACCAGACGGTCTCAGGGGCTGGTGGATAAAGGCCTCGGCCAAGCCGTCACGGCATACTACGCGCGCTACCTCCCACTTGGATTGTTCCTTCTGGTTGTCGCCGTCGCTTTAGTCGCATTCTTCACCTCCAGAGGAACTGAAGGGGACTGGCCTCTGTACCTGATAATTGGCTGTGGCCTCGCCGTGGTTGCTGTATTGACCGGAGGCCTAATATACAACTCAAAGCACGTGGTTCCAGCGGCCGAATTCGGCAATGTCGATGTGCTGCTTTCCCTGGAATCTGAAGAGCGAAAGCAGATCAGGCAACAGATTGCGGGAAAAATCCCTGCTGAGCGGGAACATCTTGCGGTGGCCCGGGGTGCGGCGGTGCAGATGCGCAAGGGGTTAGCCACGCAGCTTCTGTTCGTTCCGATATATCCGCTTGTCTTCCTTCCTCAAGCGCTTCGACTCGCTATGCGAGGTGATGACTTGTTCGCTTGGTTCATGTTCATCGCTGTGGGTCTACTGACAATCGGGATTGCATTCATCGTCCGGAACTTCCGACGTGCCGGCCGCTTTCTCACCCGTACGACAGGGCAACCATTACCAACGAAGACAGACGAACATAGCGCCTGAGGAACCCTTCACGGCACATGCTGTTGGGTCTAGTCCATTTACAGCTGCGGAGCCACTTTCGGGCTTGTCTTGACCGCTTATGCGTCACCTTCAACTTTTGCTCTGAGTAGGAGGGCCTTGTCCTCTCCAGCGTTTTGGGCGCTCCCTGAGCACGACTTTCCATAGGACCGCCAACATGAGCGCTGTCGCGATAACAGCAATACCGAAGACAACCAATATCCAGGGCTCGGGTGTGGGGAACAGTACGGAAAGGGAAACCGCCATCAGGGAGATGACCATGAGTAAAATGACGACGCGGACTTCGCTCTTACTCATTCCGCAGTCTAAACATGCTGTTGCTCCAGATGTATAGGCCCGGCTGGTATCAGGGTAGATTGCCCACGTCGGGAACGGCAACCGGAATGATTCGGATGGACTAGCCCAATCGGAGCTAATCACCCGAGCCCAAGGTCAGGCCAACGAAAGGGCCAATGCACAACTGGCCACTGGGCCGTGTCAGTTTCCAGGCGTCGTCGCGCGGCGATCGAGGCGACTGGCCAGGATCACCCGGCCACGGTCCAGGATCTCGCTGATAACACGCTGCTCATGGTCATCGAAATACGGGCCGTAGTGCTCACCTGATGGAGTGATGCTGGGGAGATTATTGCCGTAGAAGAGTTTGTCGTAACACTTGTCCGCCTCCGTTCCGCGGTCATCAAGCGATGCATTCACACTGCGTGCAATGTCGCCTAGGAGGTTCCACGCATTCAGCAGCTGCGCGCAGGTGTCATCCGACGCCGGCAACTGCAGAAGGCCTTCGATCCCGTCAAGGTTCTGAGGTTCCTCATTGCCTGCTTCCAAGGTGAGGCTGTGCAGGCGCGCCAACACCGAAAAATCCTCTTCGCGGCGGGCCCACACGATCTGGCCGTTGGAGACGAGAACGCCATCAGTATCACCTTCGTCGCCAGCCACATCGTCCGTTTGCCACACGAGACCAATCCTCTGACCTTGAAACTGGACCCAGTGCGGGTACGACATCCTCATCCGCGAATCCTATCCATTGATTCGCATACTCTGACGATCGGATTACCCAGGAGCCGAACCCTTCACGGCACAGGTCGCTAGGTCTAGTCCATTTTCCTTCGGGGAAGATCCAGCGGCGCTCCAGTTCAGCGCGGCGCTCAGATAGGAAAGAACAACGGTCCAGTGGCGAATTTCAACTTTTCCACCTTGAGACCAGCAAGCAGGCCAATAACAAGATGGGTCCCCGTGGCAGGACTCATGCGAGCCCCTTACGCTTCCACCGGTAGGCGGATACCCACGCGATGATTTGCTCTACAGGTTTGGGGTAGGTCCGATGTGCCGGAAATTCTTTCCGTAATGCCTCGTGCGCTTCCTGCTCGACAAGCCAGGTGACTTCAAGATCATCCAGGTAGTCATCTAACTCAGCTACATCGTCGAAGTCCATTTCCGCGTCCGGGTCAGTGAATCCCTGGCCGTCACCAAACTCGACCATGAACCAGTCAGGCATGTTCGGAGTGACGTACCTGAAACAGGCGACATGCCATCCCGCTTGCGGGCCTGCTCTACATATGCCGATGGAGACGCGATGGCCAGAAAGACCATATGGAATGTCAGGCCTCACCATGGCAAGAATCTTCTATACCGGATGCGGACACTGAACTCGGCTGTTGGGACACGGGCAAGCATGAGTCGATCCTAGATCAGTCATCAAGGCCGAAAGCCGAACCCTTCACGGCACAGGTCGCTGGGCCTAGTCCATCTTGCCCTGGGAACGTTCAACGCGACCGTTCCGCCGGCTGAATAGGATTCAGATCGATTTTGTCGGTGACTGGCAGACACCGCTCACGACACGCGGATAAGATTGGGAAAGAGCACGTTCGCAGAAGGGCTTTCGCATGCAACGCCCATCAGAAGAATCAAAAGGCGCCACTCTTCGGTTCGTGGCCTTCCTGGTGGTGTCCCTTTTCGTTATCCTCCTCGTCTGGGGACACACGGGGATCGAGTTGCTCGTCTTTCTGGGCCTGGTTCTGGCCCTCACGGGCATTCAATACCTGATCGACAAGTTCCTGCTGGACAACTACCGCCAGTAACGCACTCTGAGAAGGACAGTTTCCTGCTCAGCTCGAAGGGCCATGTTGCAGGAAATTAGGTGAAGGCTGAGCGGCACGGGCTGCTATTCCTCTTCGGGGGCTCATGATGCAGAGTCCTGCTGCTCATGTTCGTTGTTGAGATCCGTCGCCGCGGCGGAAAAGACGTTTGAAGATTGAGGATCGGGAAGCCGAGACTTCTTCGCTCACCAGCGACTGATAGCGCTCTTTGAGGTTGTTTAGGAGCTCCTCGTATTGCGTTCGATCGAACGTAAACGTCTGTTCCTCAAACAGCCAGAGCTGTGGCTCGTCAGTTATGCCGTCCTGCCAGCCAAACCGGCGCCAGGTGACCGTGTCCGCGGTTGTTGTCAGGTCTATGGTCATCGCTCCGCAGGCCTGATCGCCGCACACAGGGCAGAGTAGGAGCGAGACACGTCCGTCGCTGAAGTCGCCCGGGATGACGGACATCAGTCGGTCCAGTTGCTCGACGGCAGCATGCGGCCAGTCGTTACGAAGGGCCGTGGTCTCCTGCTCCGGCTTAGCCATTTCGGCAGGTACGTTGAGCAGCTCGCGGAGTGGTTGGCCGTCCACGAAGAAGTCGAGAAATTCGATATGGTGCTTGTCTTCGCGAGGGTACTCGTCATAGCTGGCCATGGCAGGCCCGACGCTGAGTTGTTGTCGCTCCCCGCTTCCCATGCAATTCAGTATTGCAGCACTCAGCACCGGCGGGTTGGGCCCTTGCCCAACGGGCAACCCTCTACGGTTCTTGCCTGACGAGTTCGAGGACGTGGGCATAGTTTTGTTCGAGGGTGGGCTCCGGCGTAGCCAGGCGCCGCAGCGCGACTCGGACGACATCAACGGCAACTTCCCTGCTGACACGAACCAAGGGGTATCCCTCCTCGACTACTTCCCAGTGGGCTGCGGGAATAGTGTGCGTGAGGAGGTCTCCGTAGAACATCCCGACAGGCCGGGCAAGATCGGCCGGCAAACCATCATTGATGGCTTCATCAAGAGTGGCGAGGCTTTCTGCTCTGCGTAGCAGTGTTTGGCCTCGCGCTTGGAAATAGCTGAGGAGGTCGTCGTATCCGCCGACGTTGGTTGGCGGGGGTACGGCATCCGAAGTGACTGGCTTATATTCTGCGTACCTTTTCGGCATTCCCGCTGGCAGTTCCTGTAAAGGTTCTTCTGAGCTGCTCATGTGGCTCATCCTAAGCGCACTCGTTTCGCGCTGGTCGTTACCGGGAGCCGAACCTCAATCGGGCCAATTTCCTTGATCTACTGCGAAATGGAACCGGACAACTCGAAACTCAGCTAGGGACGAGCTGCATAGCGCTTCATGCTCATAGGGAACCTCTGGCGGCCTTTGCCCGCCTTAGAGGTCTCGGATGTGAAAAACGGACTTGAGGTTTAGCTGACGCCTTAGCGGGCTCTCCTTGAGATTGTCGATCAGGACCGACGCCCCGACCCATGTCGCTCCAGTTTCGGCAATGAGTCTTTGCAGCGCTACGAGCTGGCCGCCGCTGTCGATCAGATCATCGACGGCGAGGACCCGGTCCCCGGAACGGATGAGGCCCTTGGGCAGTCCCAGCTCGAGGTGGCGGTCTTTGTAATCGGGTGGGCTAGTGACCGTGACCCACGGATCGCTGTCGAAGGATGGGGCAGCGTTCTTACGGATTGGGCAAAAGCCGACACCCAGGTTCGTCGCGGTAAGGACACCGGTGATGTATCCGCTGGCGGAGGGACCGATGACGACGGTGGGACTGGCCGCGCGGAAAGGTTCAGCGAGCAGGTGTCCTACGCCGGCTACAACTTCCGCGTCCCGCCACCAGGTGTACAGATTGAAGAAATTGGTGCCAGTTTCGGGACTGGTTTTCCAGTCGAATAACTCTGCCATGTGTTGGCGGAGATCTTTGGGATTGGCGGCAGGCATGAGTTGAATCCTAGTTCAGGCTCTAAGTCAAAGTACCCAAAGGGCTTGCACGTCGATCAGAGGCCCGTCCGCAAAGCTCCGGTGATCGCTGCCCGGCCCTCGCGCCTTCGGGGAACCTTCGCCGGGACGAGTACAAGGCAGGGATGTCGGCTGTCCGTATTTGGGCCCTGAGGCCGGCCGTTTAGTTTCTCGCGTTCGCGCTTCCACATAATGCCACGGGGGAGAAATACGGCCACTGTCAGGACAGCAATGACGGGAATAGACCAGAAGCCCAATCTGCCGTCAACGGTAATCATGCTCCCGACCACGCCGACACCGCCCGCGCACAGGATGTCGCCGATAATCCATCGCTTTCGGATGGCCGAATATTCCTGGTTGTCCATGCCCTGAGGCTAATCGACAGAGCTGCATTTGGCATCGGGTGAGAAGGTCTCTGCGCAGGCATGAGTTGAATCCTGGTTCAGGCATCTAGAGCCGAACCCCTGGGTTAAAAACGTCCGAAAGAGGTCTGTCCGCAAATCGTCCCGTAAGCCGGTCACCCACCGGACACTCCGCCAAGTGACCTGCAGCGTTAGGCTCAAGCGGACCAGACCGTCCCACACGACCGGTTCGGTGAAATGTCCGGTGACGGGCTCCTATATGGCGCATTGCTACCCCATGGCGGACACTCCTGTTCATGGGTGAAATAAAGGTTGGCTACGCAGGGTTTCCACCGACGAGCAGGACCTCACCGTCCAACAGGATGCCTTGGCTGCCATGGGCGTCGAACCTGATCGTATCTACGTCGATCATGGCCTCACCGGCAGTAACACGAACCGCCCGGGCCTGCGTGAAGCGCTGGCCGCGTGCCGAAGCGGCGACACCTTCATGGTGACCAAGCTCGACCGGCTGGCCCGGTCCGTCCGGGACGCGCATCAAATCGCTGACGACCTCGCTGCGCGCGGGGTGAAGCTGAGCATCGGCGGTTCGTTGCATGATCCCGCGGACCCGATCGGCAAGCTGCTGTTCAACGTCCTGGCCATGGTTGCTGAGTTCGAAGGCGATCTTATCCGGGCCCGCACGCGCGAAGGCATGAGGATCGCTAAGGCCAAGGGCCGGCTGCGCGGGAAGCCGCCCAAACTATCTGCCAACAGGAAGCACTCTTGGTCCAGCTGCATGACGCTGGCGAACACACCATGTACGAGCTGGCGGAACTTTTCTCCGTTGGCCGTTCCACCGTCTACCGCGCGCTTGACCGGGCGCGCCAGAAGGCGGAAAAGAAGGCAGGCTCCTGACACCTGATAGCTAGCGCACCCCAAGGGCAGACGTCGGTTCACCGCGCCGCCGTTCACCGCGCCGTCGTGCCCGCCCCCGCCGTTGCGCCCGCCCTAAGCAGTCCGCGCCCTAACAAGCCCAAGGCACGCCACCGCCGCCGCAACCGACACCACGGTGACGACGCCGAACGGCACCGCATTCTCCGCCCCGGCGATGCCCACCAGCGGTGCTGCCACGCCACCGAAGGCGAACCGCGCCAGGCCGAGCAGCGACGACGCAGTGCCCGCGATGTCCGGATAGCCCCGCAAAGCCAGCGACGTCGCGGACGGGCTCGCGGCCGCCACTCCGCCAACCATGGTGAACAGGGACAGGATCACCGCAATCAGCGGCAGGTGCAGGATCGCCGTGACGAGCAGTCCGACTGAACCGGCAGTAGCCATCGCCAGGCCGATCACCAGCATCGCCTTCTCCGACCACTGCTCGGCCAGCCGACCGCCGAGGAAGCCGAAGATCATGAACCCCAGCGAATTCAGGCCGAAGGCAAACGAGTAGCCCTGCGGCGACAACCCGTAGATGCCCTGCAGCACGAACGTGGCGCCGCTGAGGTAGGCGAAGATCGCGGAGTACGTAAAACCCGTGATCAGCACGGCGCCGACAAACACGCGGTCCGCCAGGAGGCGACGGAAGTCCTGCAGGGTATGGGCAAATCCGCCGGCCGCCCGCCGCTGAACAGGGAGTGTCTCCTTGAAGATCATCAGGCACGCCACCAGGATGGCGACGCCGACGCCCGCCAGGAAGAGAAAGACGCCTCGCCAGTCGGTGACGGAGGACAGCTGGCCGCCGATGACCGGACCCACGATCGCCGCCAGTCCGCCCAGCACCGTCAGGCGGCCGTAGTACCGCAAGAGCTTGGCGCCCTCGTACACGTCCCGTCCGGCGGCCTGCGCAATCACGATGCCCACGGCTCCGGCCAGGCCCTGGACGAACCGGGCGGCAATCAGCGTCTCAACGGTCGGGCTCACGGCACAGAGCACGGACGTGACCGTGTAGGCGGCGACGCCGATCAGCAGGGGAAGCCGCCGGCCGAAGCGGTCCGACAGCGGACCTGCAATGACCTGGCCGATGGCCAGGCCGAGCAGGCAGGCAGTGATGGTCAGCTGCGCCGTGGACGTGGAACTCCGCAGCTCCGCGGTCAGGGCCGGCAGGACCGGCAGGTACAGGTCCATGGAAATCGGACCGAAGATGGTCAGCAGGCCAAGGACAATTGCCAGCGGCCGTCCGACTGCCTGTTCGCGCGTGGTCACCGGAGCGTCGGTCACAGTCACGCTGCCTCCGTTCAAGGGGTAAAGGGCTGCCGCCAGTTCGACGGCGGGTGGTTGGGGATGTGCTCCACCTAACCAGCGTTTACAACGCTGTGGGAGTCCCTGCTGGTACCCCTCGCAGCAGGGACTCCCTCCGCGCGGCCTACCCCACGGTTGTGGAAACGGCCCGCCCCGACCGGCCAGCCCGCTCCAGTGCCCCGAGCGGCGAGGCCCACCCTGCCAGGATCTCCCTGGCGGCAGGGATCGGCTCCACGGCGAGCGCCTGCCGGTGGGCCTCGTCGAGCACATCGCCGATGAGCACCCGCTGACCGGTCTGCGAGGACTTCACTGCCGCCTCAACCATCGCCAGGCTGAGCACGTTCGCATGGATCTCACCCGACGGAACCTCACCGCTCCGCAGGCTCCAGACGAACTCAGCCAGCGCCCCGGCGATCTCTTCCGGGCCCTCGGCAACCACAGAATCCGGCGGGGAAGAAGCGGAACCCAACAGCCCGCCGTCGTCCATCACAGCCCCGGCGCCGGCGACCAAGCCGGCAACAAGCTCCGCGACGGGCGCCGCGGCGCCGTCCCAAACCGCCGAGCCGTGAACTCCGTTCATCCGCCAGCTGCCGTTCCACGAGGTCTCCAGCCCGTCGGCGCACCAGCTCCCGGTGTAGACAAACCGCGTCCCGCCCTCCATTTCGAAGACGGCCGTGGCAGCCGCGTCCCCGGCGTACCAGCTCCAGCCGGGGTTGAACTCCTCGCAGTAGACGGAAACCGGGTTCTGGCCGAGGAGGTACCGCGCGGCGTCGAACGCGTGGATGGCCATGTCCACCAGCAGCACATGCTCCATCTCCTCCCGGAAGCCCCCGAAATGCGGCGCCTTGAAGAAGTCGCAGGTCAGCAGCCCGATCTCCCCGAGCCGGGCACACTGCCCCTTGAACGCGGAAAGCGTCCGGAAGTAGCGGCGGGACTGGCTGATCATCAGCAGCTGGCCGGTCGCCTCGGCCACCGCGGCCAGAGACAGGGCCTCCGCGACGGTCGGCGCCGCGGGCTTCTCGCACAGCACGGGAAGCCCCAGGAAGTGCGCCTCCACGTTCACCGGATGGTGCGCGGCGGGGACCGTCACGTTGACCACCGCCTGCGCATCCACGGCCGAAGCCAGCTCGGTCAGGCTCGTCCCCACCGGCACGTCATGAAGGCCCAGTTCGGCCAAAGCCTCCCGTGCCGCCTGCGGGTTGAGGTCCACGACGCCGGCCAGTTCGACGTCGGCCGACTCACCCAGCAGCCGCAGCCAGGCCCTGCCCATGCCGCCGGCCCCCACCTGCACCACGCGGACGGGCGCCGAAGGATCAGGCAACGTAGCGAAGCGGTTCAATTGGCCATCGCCCCCTCGTAGCTGTGGCCGGTGTAGAACGCCTCGGTTTCGTACCGCAGCAGCACCGGGTCAGTGCGCTCCGGCCGCACGGTGCGGGCCCATTCCACGCCGTTGGCGATGACCCTGCGCACGTCCTTGTGATGGTAGACGGGGTAGTCCTGGTCGCCGGGGCTGAAGAAGAAGATCTTGCCGTAGCCCCGCTTGAACGTGCACCCGCTGCGGAACACCTCGCCGCCAGAGAAGGTGCTCAGGAAGACCAGCTCGTCGGGGGCGGGGATGTCGAAGTGCTCGCCGTACATCTCCTGCTCCGGAATGATGAACGGATGCGGCACGCCTTGCGCGATCGGATGGGTCGGGTCCACGGTCCAGACAATCTCGCGGTCCCGCTCGGAGCGCCAGCGCAGCGTGCACGTGGTGCCCATCAGCTTGCCGAAGATCTTCGACCAGTGCCCGGAGTGGAGCACCACCAGGCCCATGCCGGCCAGCACGTGCCGGTGGACGCGCTCCACCACCTCGTCCGCCACCTCGCCATGGGCGGCGTGGCCCCACCAGACCAGGACGTCGGTGTTGCGCAGGCGCTCCTCGGTGAGGCCGTGCTCCGGGTCATCGAGGGTGACCGTACCAACCAGGGCCCGCGGGCCAAGGTTCTCCTCAATGCCCTCGCGGATGGTGTTGTGCATGCCGTCCGGGTAGATCCCGGCCACGTGCGGCTGGTGCTGTTCGTGGCGGTTTTCGCCCCATACGGTGACGCGCAGGGGAGTGTGGTTCTCAGTCATGGAAGGGTTCCTTGGGTTCGAAAGAAGTAAGGGCTATTTGACGGCGCCGCCGGTGGCGCCGGCCGCGATGTATTTCTGTGCCAGGACCAGCAGCACGATGGCCGGCAGCGAGGACAGCACCGCCGTCGCCATCACCGCACTCCAGTTGGAAACCTGGGTGCCCAGGTACTGGTAGATGCCCAGCGTCACCGGCCGCACCTCCTCGGTGGTGGTCAGCGTCAGGGCGAACAGGAAGTCGCTCCACGAGAAAAGGAAAGCGAACAGGCCCGCGGTAATGAGGGAGTTGCGGCTGATGGGCAGCACGATCGAGACGAACGCCCGGACCAGCCCGGCGCCGTCCACCCTTGCCGCCTCCACAATGCTGGGCGGAATCCGCATCATGAAGGCACGCATGATGAGGATCACGAACGGGATGGCGTGCGTCGAGTCGGCCAGGATCAGCCCGGGGATCGAGTTGAGCAGGCCGAGGTCGTTGTAGGCCGCATAGAGGGCGTTGGCGATCACGATGCCGGGGATCATCTGCGAGATGAGGATTGCCAGCAGCGCGGCGTTGATCCAGCGGAACCGGAACTGCGCCAACATGTATGCGGCGGGGGCGGCGACGGCCAGGCTGAACACCACCGTTCCGAGCGAGATGGCCAGGCTGGTCAGCAGGTTGGGGCCCTGCTGCGCGATCGCCTTCTCATAGCCCTCGAAGCTGGGGTTCAGCGGCAGGAAGTCCGCTGTGAGGGTGTTGCCGGACGGCTGCAGGGACGCGTTGACCATCCAGTACACCGGGAACAGCATCACCGCGAGGAGTAGAAGTCCGACGGCGGTGTGCCCCAGTTTGGGCCGGTTGGCCCTCCGCGGCCGCAAAACGGCCGGCGTGGAGCGCGCCATGGTTGAATCCAGGGTTGTCATGGTGGTCCTCTTACTCGTCGACCGCACGGCGGTTCATGCGGAGGTAGACCACCGCGAACACCAGGGAGATCAGGATCAGGATGTTGCTGAAGGCTGCGCCGACGCCGAACTGGAAGTTCACGAACGACTCCTGGTAGGAGCGCACGGCCAGGGTCTGGGTGGCGTTCGCCGGTCCGCCGTTGGTAAGGCCGAGGATGATATCCAGGACCTTGAGCGTGTAGACGACGCCGAGGACCAGCACCACGCTGACCACCGGCCGTAGGTTGGGCCAGGTGATGTGCCAGAAGGCCTTCCAGCCGGTGGCGCCGTCCACCGCGCCCGCCTCATACAGCTCCTCGGGAATCTCCTGGAGGCCGCCGTAGAGCAGGGTGACGTTGAAGGGGATTCCCACCCAGACGTTGACCAGGACCACGGCCAGCAGCGCCACAGACGGGCTGGTCAGCCAGGGGACCGGTTCCTGGATGACGCCGAGGTTCCGCAGGAAGGCGTTGAGGATGCCGCTGTCCTGGTCGAGGATGGACCGCCAGGTGGCACTCGACACGATCAGCGGCAGCAGCCACGGCAGCAGCAGCATCGACCGGAGGAACCCGCTGAGCGGGAACCGCCGCTTGAAGAAGCTGGCCAGGGCCAGGCCGATCACAAACTGGCCGGCGATCGATCCCAGCGTGAACAGCGCCGTATTGAGCATCGCCGGGGCGAAAAGGCCGCTTCCGACGGCGGTGGCATAGTTCGCCAGGCCCACCCAGGGCGCTTCTCCGGTGAAGAAGGTCCGGGTGGTGTACTCCTGCAGGCTCATCACCACGTTCTTCGCCACGGGGTAGCCGAAGAACAGCAGGAGGAAGAGCGCGGCCGGTGCCAGGAAGAGAGCCTGGACCAGGCGCTCCCGGCGGTAGCCCCGCCGTCGTCCTTCCCGTCCTGGGGTTACCGCGGTGGCGGGGGAGAGGCCTCCGGGCGCCGGGCTGGTAGTCAGTGTCGGCACGGCTCCGGCTCCTTTCCGCGAGGCGAGTCGGGTGCTTGCGTCATCCCGGCCTACTTCGTTTCGGCCTTGGTGAAGGCCTCCTGCGGGGAGGCCTGGCCGGTCAGCGCCAGCTGGATCGCCGTGTACATCTCCGTCGCCGTCTTGGGCCATTCCTTGCCGAGCTTGCCCGTGCGGGACCGGGCATTGGCTACCTGTTCGGTGAACGCCGCCATTTCCGGAACTGCCTTCACGTACTCACCTGCGAGCGCGGTCTTGGTGGGAACGGTGAAGCGCTCCTTGGCCAGGGCCAGCTGGTTCTCGTCGCTGCTGATGCACTGCACCAGCTCCGCGGACTTGGCCTGCGTGGCCTTGTTGCCCGTCTGCGGCACGGTCCAGACCTCGCCGCCGAGCGGGGCCACCGGAGTCTGCCCCTGTGCGTTGACCGGGACCTGCACTGCCTCCCACTTGATGTTCGGCGTCTTGGCCAGTGAGGGGATCTGCCACGGGCCGTTGATCATCATGGCGGCCTTGCCGGCGGCGAACTGGTCCCGCACGTCAGCCTGGCTCCAGTTCACCACGCTCTTGGACGCCGAGCCCGAGGACACCAGGCCGTCAATGAAGCCCAGCGCCTCCGCCACCTTGGGGCTCTTCAGGTCGGTTTCCTCCCCGCCGTTGGTCCACATGAAGGGCAGGAACTGCCAGCTGCCCTCGTAGGTGGCGATCGCGGAGAACGCCAGGCCGTAACGGTCGCCGGTGGTCAGCTTTGTTGCCGCTGCCTTCAGCTCATCCCAGGTCTTGGGCGGCTGGATGCCGGCCGCGGCGAGCATCTCCTTGTTGTAGAACAGGCCCAGCGTGTTCGCGGTGGGCGCCAAACCGTAGACCTTGCCCTCGTAGGTGGCGGCGTCCAGCATGCCCTGTGCAAAGCCGGAGGTGTCCACGCCGAAGTCGTTCAGCGGGGCCAGCCCGCCGGTTGCGGCGATCTCCTGCACGTCCGGGTTGTCCAGCATCAGCACGTCCGGCAGGGTACGGGAGGACGACCGTTGCAGGACCTTCTGGATGAGGTCCTTGCCGGGGACCGTCTCGCGCTTGAGCGTCACGCCCAGCTGAGAGGCGCACTTGTCCAGCGCACCCTGGATGTGGGTCTTGTCAGGTTCGTTGTTGTAGTAGTCCAGGACGGTCAGCGAGTCGACCTTCCCGTTGGCCGCGGCCTGGCTGCTGCCCCCGCTGCACGCGGTGAGGGCGAGGGGCGCGATGACGGCCATGGCCATCAGGCAGGTGAGTGATGTTTTCTTCATGTGGGGCTCCTTTGCCGTGTTTCGGTGATTCCGGTGCTTCGGTGGTTCCGGGCGCAACGGATCGTCCGGGCGGCCTGCTGCCGCTGCGGTTGGAAATGTGTTGGTGGGTTGGGGTTTGGTGGTTGGTTCCGGAGAACGTACGACGGCGGGCTACGAGCCGGCCGCCACTGCCTGCCACTGGGCGTTGTTGGCAGCGCTGGTTTCCGCGGCGTGGAGAAGGCGCTGGATCTGCAGCCCCTCCGCAAACGAGGGTTCGGGCTGTTGGCCGCTGGCGATGCACCGGGCGAAATCAGCCGCCTGGTGGACGAAAGCGTGGTCGTAGCCGAGCCCGTGTCCGGGCGGCCACCATGCTCCCGCATAGGGGTGCTGGGGCTCAGTGACGAGGATCCGGCGGAAACCCGCCGACTCAGCCGGCTCGGTGTGGTCGTGGAACCAGAGCTCGTTGAGGTCTTCGAAGTCGAAGGCCACGGAACCGAGGGAACCGTTGACCTCGAGCCGGATGGCGTTCTTGCGGCCGGTGGCGAAGCGGGTTGCCTCGAACGTGGCCAGCGCCCCTTCGGCGGTCCGGCCGATAATGACGGCTGCATCATCCACGGTCACCGCGCCGCGGCCGGTCCCCGTGTCCCCGCTGGCCCGGAGTCCGGACGACGATGCTGGCAGCGGCCGGGTCTTCACGAAGGTCTCCGTCAGCGCGCTGATCCCTGCGAGGCGGTGTCCCGTGACGTACTGCGCGAGGTCCAGGATGTGGGCGCCGATGTCGCCAAGGGCACCGGATCCGGCTTTGTCCTTCTCCAGGCGCCAGACCAGCGGAAAGCTCTCGTCGGCGATCCAGTCCTGCAGATACGAGGCGCGGATATGCCGGATCGTGCCGAGCCTGCCGTCCCGGACCAATTCGCGGGCGTAGGCAAGCGCCGGTGTCCTGCGGTAGCTGAAACCCACCATGGCCAGGGCGCCCTGGGCCTTCCCCTCCTCCGCGGCGAGCGCCATCTTCTCGGCTTCCGCCAGGGTATTGGCGAGGGGCTTTTCGCAGAGGACGTGCTTGCCGGCCTGAAGCGCTGCGATCGCAATCTCGGCGTGCAGGTTTCCGGGAACGCAGATGTCGACGGCGTCGATCTCCGGGTCCTCCACCAGGGTCCGCCAGTCGGTTTCCACGCGGCCGATGCCGAACTTATGGGCGAAAAGCTGTACTGCTTCCCGGTCCCGGCCGCAGACTGCTGCCAGGACGGGTTGGACGTCGAGATCGAAGAAGCGGGGCGCCGTCGTCCAGGCCTGGGCATGAATGGAGCCCATGAACGAGTAACCGATGAGGGCCACACGGAGTTTCCGGGGTCCTGGTGTTGCTGGTGTTGTGGACGTCATCGTCCTCCTGTCGAAGGGTGCAGGGAAATTCGGATGGGACGAGAGTTAAGCGGTTAACTTTCGGATCAGAACCGCCCCCGGTGCAATGTGTCGGGGGATGTCGGAACAACTCTGCATGCCGCGGCGCGGGGTTGTCAAGGAAAAAGTTAACCGCTTTACTGGAGACCTGTCCGGATCCCCGAGTCTGAAGTGAAAGAGGCGTGCTGTGCCCACCATGAGAGACGTTGCGAGGCTGGCGGACGTCTCCATCGCCACGGTGTCGTTTGTCATCAATGACACCAAGCCGGTGGCCCCGGCCACCCGCACCAGGGTCGAGGAGGCCATGCAGGAACTCGGCTACCGCCGGAATGCCCTGGGGCGCGCCTTGGCCAGTAAGCGCACCCGGATCATTGCCCTGCTGTACCCGGCGCTGCAGCGGCGGCTGAGCGAAACCGCCGTGAAGTTCTTCACCAGTGCCACGCAGACGGCGAAGGACCTCGGCTACAACCTGGTGCTGTGGCCCATCAGCAACGACGCCGAACAGGTTGAGGAGCTCATCTCCAGCGGTTTCATCGACGGTGTCCTGCTCATGGAAGTGCAGCTGGACGATGCCCGGGTAGAGCGGCTGCAGCGTTCCACCTTGCCCTTCGCCCTGATCGGACGGACGCGGCATCCGGAGGAACTGCCGTACGTGGACGTCGACTTTGAGAATTCCATGATCGAGGCCGTTTCCTACCTGGCGGGGCTGGGCCACCGAAAGTTCTGCTTCGTTGACAGCGGCGGCGCCGAGCATGCCCTCAGCGGCTACGGCCCGGTGGTGCGGAGCCGGGCGACCTTCGCCGCGGAAGTGGAGCGGCGGGGGCTGGAATCTATCCACATCTCGTGCGAGGAATCGCCGATCTCAGGCCAGGGCGCCGCCGAGAGGCTCCTCAAAAAAGCCCCCGAAACGACGGCGGTAATCCTCATGAATGACAGCGCGTCGTTCGGCTTCATCAACGGGCTGGAAAAGCACGGCGTCGATGTTCCCGCCGACATGTCGGTCCTGCTGATCGGCTCAACGCCGGACGGCGCCGCCACGACGGATCCTCGGCTGACCGTCCTCACGCTGCCCAGCACCGAGCTGGGACGCATGGGCGTCGAGACGCTGGTCGATCAGCTCGAGGAACGGGGCGGGCCCATGCGTCAGGCCGTGGTGGTCTGCCGTTTCGAGGAAGGCCAGTCCACCGGTCCTGTCCCGCGGTAAACCCAACTGGGTCGCAGATCAGGGCGTTCCCAGCGCTCAGAACGCCCTGATCTG